>JAFMRP010000573.1 GCA_017354095.1 Ktedonobacteraceae bacterium | reverse complement strand
CCGAATTGCAAGACCATGTAAAGAATGTCACGGCACCCTACAAGTATCCACGCGAGATCGAATTTGTCGCGAGCCTGCCCAAAACCATCTCCGGCAAAATCCGCCGCGTCGAACTGCGCGAAATGGAACGCCAGAAAAAACAAAAACAATAAACGATAATTTATGTTATGCTTGCGCCGTCTCAGACGGCGCAAGCATAACATAAATTATCAGATAATCTTCAAGATTTGTTCAAGATTCTCGCATAAACCGCCATTGGTAATCTCTCCAGGCTGTATTTCTACGCACAGTATGCTACTATACTCATAATGTTGTGCATACACTCTGGGGGCAATGCCAATGGCACCAAAAATCCTTGTAATTGAAGATGAAGAGGGCATCATCCACCTCCTCAACCTCTATTTAAAAGATGCCGGCTACGAGGTCATCGTCGCCCAGGATGGCGCGGACGGCCTGGCCCTGCACGCCCGCGAAAATCCCGATCTCGTCATTCTCGATATCATGCTGCCGGCCATCGATGGCTTTGAAGTCTGCCGGCGTGTCCGCTCCTGGTCCCAGACCCCCATCCTGATGCTCACAGCACGCAGCGATGTGGATGACCGCATCAACGGCCTGGACCTGGGCGCCGATGACTACCTCGTGAAGCCGTTTAGCCCGCGCGAGCTGGTGAGCCGGGTGCGCGCGATCTTGCGGCGCGTCAATAACATCCCGGAAGAAACTGGTGCAGATACAACCTCAAATCCTGCTAGCGGCGCAAACTCCGCCCTGTCCTTCCCCGGCCTGCTGATCGACCTGCTGGCACGCCGGGTCGAGGTGAATGGCACAGAGGTAGCCCTGACACCCACAGAATTTGACCTGCTGGCTTTGCTGGCTCAATCGCCCGACCGCGTATTTACCCGCGAGATGCTGATGAACCAGGTGTGGGGCTATGACTACCTGGGCGATGGCCATACCATCGATGTCCACATCAGCGCCTTGCGTAAGAAGATCGAGGAAGGCCCCGAACAGCGCTACATTAAAACAGTCTGGCGCGTCGGCTACCGCTTCGAAGTGCGCGCGCGCTCAGCCGCGTCATAGCGAGAGGGAGGAGTACAATGCGTATGCACTGGTGGCAAAGTATTCGCTGGCGCCTGGTCCTTGGCTCGGTCGTCTTGTCGCTCTTGGCTACAAGCCTGCTGGCCCTGACCGCTATTCTGGCCGTGTTCTACTACTATGGCGTCGACCAGAAAGCCCGTATGCGCACTCTGGCCGGCGACCGCGTCAGCAGCATCAGCATCAACTACTCCCGTAACAACCATAATATCTCAAAAGCCGTCATTGATGAGCTTCCCACAACCCCCAATGCCCAGAAAGAACAGGGCGAGTTCCTGATCATTGTACAGGCCCGCGTCATGGTACAGGGAAAGCAGCAGATGCGCGTCATCTATCCGCTCAACAATAATAAAGAGAATCAGCCCGATATGCTTGGACTCCTCTCCCTGCTCAGGCTGAACGATGAGGCGCTTCACAAAAGCGACCTCCTGCACCTGTCCGAGGCGATCCAGAAAGGTTGGCACGGCAAGCCTACCGAGGGCGAGTTTGCCAGAAGCGGCCCCTTTGGCTTCGCTCTCCCCTACTATGTACTGCCGGTCTCTGTCGTAAACGCCAACGGCAAAACCGTCATCGCTGGCGTGCTGCTGGTGACCCCGCGCTCGGCGGCGATCCCCTCGTTTGTCTCGACGGTGGGCACGACCGTTGTGCTTGCCTCGGTGGCGGTCGCGACCCTGGCTGCCCTGGTCGCCATCGGCTTTTCTCGCACCATTACCCGGCCACTGGCGCGGCTGACTGGCGCGGCCCGCAAATTGATGGCGGGCGACTATCATACCCAGGTGCAATCGGAACCACCAGGCGAACTGGGCGAACTGGCCCGCACCTTTAATGAGATGGCCGATCAGTTGCGCAAAGATATGGAAGAATTGCGCCAGCAAGAGGCCTGGCGGCGCGAGCTGATTATGAGCGTCACACACGACCTGGCTACTCCCCTGACCGCCATTGCTGGACTGGGCGAAGCCCTGGTGGATGGCGTGAAACAGAGCCGCGAAGACTATGAAGCGACTGGCCGTATCATTGTGCGCGAAACATTGCGCTTGCGCCGCCTGGTCAAAGACCTGCATATGATGGCGAAAGTGGAGGCGGGCGCCCTGCAGCCACAGTCTAAAGATGTACGCCTGGCTCCCCTGGTCGATGAAATACTGGCCGTGCTGGCATCCGAGTTCGAACGTGCACACGTGGAGCCACACAACAACGTCTCGTATAACCTGCCCCAGGCGCGGATCGATCCCGACATGATCACGCGTGTCCTGGCCAACCTGTGCGATAATGCCCTGCGCTATACCCCGTCCGGCGGTCGTGTGATCATCGATGCCGCGGTGCAGAACAATCGCCTGGTCGTCTCTGTGACCGATACGGGCGAAGGCATCCCGCGAGAGGCCCTATCGCGCATATTTGAACGCTTCTACCGCGCCGATAGCGCCCGCCAGTCAGGCACCGGGGGCAGCGGCCTTGGCCTGGCCATTGTACGCGCGATCGTTGAGGCCCACAACGGCACCGTGTGGGCGGAAAACGCGCCCGATGCCGGAGCTCGCATCAGCTTCACGCTGCCATTAAGCTCAGCTCCCCTCGGTACCGACGAGACAACATTGCCCATTCCTAAAAAAACCATGCGCAGCATACAACTGCGCCGCCTGAACAAAAAATAAACCTGAAATCAGAAAGGCCAAGCATGCAAGACGAATCTGCGCATACCCGCTCGCGCTTCCTCTCACTGATGACTCATGAACTGCGCGCTCCTCTCAATACCATCAACGGCTATCTCGACCTGGCACTCAGCGAGGCCGCAGGCGAACTTAATCCTCAACTGCGCGAGTTTTTACAGCGCGCACGCTCCAGCAGCGAACACCTTTTCAGCATGATTGAGAATCTGCTGCTCCTCTCCCGCGCTGAAGCCGGCAAGCTGCACCTCAAACCCGCTCCAGTTAGCCTGCAAGATGTGCTTATTGATGCGATAGAAGAAATGGAAGTAACAGCGCAGGATAAAAATATTACCATCACTACCGTTATCCCGGATCACTTCCCTCAGCTTTACGCCGACGCCGATCGCTTGCAACATATAATTCGTAACCTTTTGAGTAACGCCCTTCGTTTTACTTCTAAGGGAGGGCGCGTAGAAATTGCAGCCTGGATCGATGGTGAACCTGGCAGGCGCGTAACCATGTTGCGCGTCAGCGACACCGGCCCAGGCATGGCCCGCGAATTTCACGAACGCATCTTTGAGCCCTTCTTTCAAATATCAGATTCAGGCAGCGGTGGCCAGGGCCTGGGACTGGCAATCGTCAAAATATTGCTAGAATTATACGGAGGGAGCGTGCAAGTAAACAGCACGCCAGGCGAAGGAAGCTCTTTTCTCTGCGAATTTCCTTCGATTCTGGCACAATGATCTTCGCGCACCCTTGACGCACCTGTGAATGCGTGCTATGCTCAAGTTATCTCAAGATGTTCCTTGCTGATCTAAATAAGCAGGAACCGGCTCGGTAACGTAAGCGTGTACTTACTGGAGAAGGAGACCGACTGTGGGTATGCTACGGATAATGTCCCGCCGCGGCGACGATCGTATCATATGGGATAACGCCAGGGCGGAAGCGAATGATCCAGAGGCGCTGGCGGCTATCAAAGAGGCTGAGCGAATCTTTAGCGAAGAACGCAGAAAAGGTTCCACCGTTTTCAAGGTAGAACCCGGCAAACCCGCCCAGCGCATTGAGAGCTTTGATCGCACTGCTGAGCAAATCGTAATTGTGCCACGTGTCGTCGGTGGGTGAGGCGTGCCATGCTAGAAACGCTGAGTTTGTTCCTCGGTATCTGGCTGCTGTTCCTCCTGCTGGCCATCTATTATCTGTCTCAGTCTCCCGATGGAAGCATCGGACGCTTCCGGGAGCCGTTCAGCGAACATCTCTCCGCTGAGAGCAGAGCTAAAGCGCTGTTGCAGGAGATGTTATCCGAGAATCAGTATCAGCAATTGCTCAAGTTTGGCTACCTTGAGATAGCCAGCCCTTCCATTGACAACCGCATCTATCGCATCCCCGGCTCCGGCGGGCTGGTGAAAGTGTATGAACGCGGTTGCGCAATAATGGAACTGTGCTTGCAACCCGCCGAGCCGTTGCCCGATGGCGACGTGGTGGTGATGCACAAATTGATGATCGAGGGCAATGAACAGGAATACTTACAGAAAGCCAATCATTTCGCCCCCGGCATCATCTCACTACGCTGCCAACACCTCTAACAAATCTGCAAAAAAAGAACGAGGTACAGGAGGGCG
>JAFMRP010000572.1 GCA_017354095.1 Ktedonobacteraceae bacterium | reverse complement strand
GCAAGCATAACGCATTCCAACGCATCGGTGAAATCATTTCTAGCGGCGCCACAGGCCGTCAGACACACCTGGTCGAGGGCTCGCCAGAAGAACTGGCCGGCACCCTGGTCACGTTTCTCAAAGAGAGGGAGTTTATCTAATACAATGCCGGGCCTCCACTAGTGGGAGGTCCGGCGTTTCTCCGTATATCGGCGCTCTTTCGCATTATGGTGCGACGGGTAAGCCTTTGCGAATCATCAGATCCATGTCGAAGGAACCATTGGGGTCCCCAAACGGGATGCGCTGCCACCACCACTGCCAGATACGCGTAATAGCGGACGACGTGCCAAGCGCAATCCGGCCAATGTTCGCACCAACACACGAGATATCACCCGTGGTACATGACTTTGTGTACGCCCAGGATGGTGGATTGTCTCCATAGGCCAACCAGAGGAAAGGACCAACGCCGATATAGGGCTGTGGATCGGTGCAGGGATTAGAGGTTGTTGGCTGGCATTGAGGCGGCATATAGCCCTGATCCCACTGCACTCGCATACGATACTGCTGATAGTTATACTCTTGCCCGAACTGCTGCTGCGCTGTATATATCTGCTCGCCGGCTGGAATGATTACCTCAGGATGCTGAGCTGCGGCAGGGCAGGAAGGCTGAGAAGCTGGATAGTTGAAGCAGGTATTGGGATAATCGCGCAGGTACCAGGCAAACGGCCAGGTTGCCTCGGACATCACCCCAATCCCCAGTTTGTGCTGTCCATGGTAGAGCTTCTGATCCAGAGCATCGATCTTCGCCATTACTGTATCGATATCAACCGACGTCTGCACATAGATCATCATCTCGTGTCCAGCATCAGCTGGGTGAACATAGGTTAACTGGTACATATTTTGCAACGTCGGTGCCAGCAGTAGTAGAGCCAGCAGCATTGTCAGCCCTACTCCAACCTGGCCTGGACGTAGCATGGGTTGCCTTGGCAGTGTTTCCGCAGCCTCAGCAGCTGCTTTCCGGCGTGCTGCTTCGCTCGCCAGCCATTTGCCAAAGTTCACCAGCGCCTGAGCTGCTGGTTCCAGGCCAATCGCAGCCAGCAGCAACATCGGGATAACCATATGAATTGTGAG
Source organism: Ktedonobacteraceae bacterium (assembly GCA_017354095.1). GTDB lineage: Bacteria > Chloroflexota > Ktedonobacteria > Ktedonobacterales > Ktedonobacteraceae > Bu33. Next base: position 3,243 of record JAFMRP010000572.1, on the reverse strand, counting down.
CCAGGGCATTTTCTCGGCTGCCCACGAATAAATGAAGAAGTTGCCAATGAACCAGTAGACCAGAAACAGGCGAAAGCGCGTTGGGCGCAGCAGGCAGCGCACAATGCCTACCAGGCCAAAGACAACCCCGATCTGCTCGTAGAGTGGGATGAGTAGCAGGTAATAGTACCAGGGCTGACCACCACGCGCCTCGTGCTGCTGCGCCAGCCAGTAATAGAGACCTTGCCAGATGCCATCACCAACGCCGGTTTTGATCATAGTAAAGAGCGCGGTGAACAGGACCAGGAAGATCGACCAGCCACAGATGAGCGCGAAGACCCAGTGTATCCAGGGCATCGCCAGCAATGTATTGAGCCAGGGTTGTTTGCGCCTGTCGATGAAGCTCGCAATACTACGGCGTCCGTCTTCATGGCTCCGTTCGTTCATCAGTTCGCGCACCAGTTTATAGATGACGAAAATGCCCAGGGCAATGCCAATAAATGGGATGACGAAAACTGTGTTATTCTTCAGCTGCGCGACAAACGCGTCTGCAAGCGGCTTGGTTTTTTCGTCAGTAACATAGTCAGAGAGGTCTTTCAGCTTGCCGAAGAACCATTTCGCCAGGATGCCACAGATACCAAAGTAGAGCAGCACAAAAATGGGCGCAGCTGTACGCGGTAACCAGTTTCGCAAAGCAACGTCCTCATCAACCCGCTCACGGATCGGCAGGCGTACCCCCAGCTCCCAGGCAAGCACCGCGCCAAAGAAGCTGCCAAAGACGCCAACCGTCAGGAACGTTGCCTCTTTGGTCGCGTAAGAAAGTGCAAAGGCCGCCGCCGCTCCGATGAGCCAACCCATATGACGGCTCTGTACATAGCGCACCAGGCAGACAACGAGCAGGAGAGTAAAAAAGGCCATATAGATGTCTTCACGAGCAAAGCGTGAATAGTAGACCATGCTTGGTGATATCGCCAGCAGGAAGCAAGCCACCCAGGCACCCACTGTTCCCAAATACTTACGCACCAGGCAGGGTAAGGCAACCAGAGCGCTGCCCAGTGTGGCTGCCAGGATGCGCACAGTCGTATTATTGAGACCGTTATCGGGAGCGCCAAGCCACTGGCTGATCTTGTAGACGATGGCAATACCGTGGAATTGGAATGGGCCGTGCAATAAAGGATCGTAACGATAGCAGGCGCTATTCTCTGCTGAGAAGCAGGATGCCCAGTTTTCGATGGTATTATGCAGCAGGCCCATCGAGAAGTAGGCATGCAGGCTTTCATCATGATGCAGGGGTTTGTCGCCCAGGCCCCAGAAGCGCAGCACAGCCCCCAGTAGAATTACACTCCAGAAAGCGATGCTGGTCAGCAACTGCTCGCGCGTAGGCCGTTGGAAGCCAAAGCGCCAGGACGGCCTGGAGTCTTCATCTTCTATTTCATCTTCGGTAGCTTCACCTTCGGTAGCGATGACCTCCTCGTCGGTCTGAGTAGACGTATCTGTCTGAGCCGGTGCATCAAGCTGTGTGGACTCGTCAGTTTGTGCCGACTCACCAAGAGCTTCATCGACCTGCGCTGGATCGTCAACCTGTGTTGGTTCACTGGTCTGTGTGGTCTCTTCTGCCAATTGAGTAGACTCATCCACCTCTGAGGAGGCTCCGTTCGCTGCTGTTATGTTCACCGATTTTTCATCAGAAATTTTCAATGTCATTCTCTCCTAGTTATGGAGTTACTCCCAGGCCGGTTCGAATGAATAGACCCATATCATAAGTGCCGTCTGTATTCCCCCCAATTGCTTTGCGTTGCCACCACCACTGCCAGACGTTATTGACGGCACGACCCAGATCAAAATGCGCGTTACGTGGTGGATTACTGCCATAGCTCAACCAGATTCCCAGACCGACCCCACCAGAGGTATCCTTACCTGCGCATGAATCCGCGGACGAAGGAATACAGGCCGGTGGAGGCTTATATCCCTCATCCCACCACGAACGCATATGATACGCTTTAAACAGAAATTCGGGTTGTTTGCCTTCTATACTGGTAGCGTAGCGCGAGACGATATCGCCTATCTCTTCCTGACCAGCAATGATCACCTGCACACCTGAGGAGCAACCAGTGGGGAAGGGATAGCAGACATGTGGATAATCGCGCACATACCAGAGCAGTGGCCACATACCATTCTCCGTCAGACCAATATGCAACTGATGGCTCCCATGATACAGTTTCTGGTCCAGTTCGTCTACCCTGGCCATGACTTTGTTAATGTCGTTGGTCGTCTGCACATACACCATCATCTCGTGTGGGCCATCAGCTGGATGCACGTAGGTCACCTGGTACATATTTTGTAGCGTCGGTGCCAGCAGCAACAGGGCCAGCAGGGCTGTTACTGTTGCGCCAAGCAGGCCGGGCACTCCTAGTCGTCGCGTGGGCGGCGTTACTCCACCAGCCAATGCACGGCGCGTAGATATCCTGTGTGCCAGTGATTTGCCTGCATTCGCCAGCGTCTGTACAGCCGGTTCCAATCCAAGAGCGGCCAGCAGTAGCATAGGCATGGTGACATGAATCATCAGCCAGGGCATTTTTTCTGCGGCCCACGAATAGATGAAAAAGTTGCCTACTAACCAGTATACCAAAAACAGGCGAAAACGCGTTGGCCGCAGCAGGCAGCGCACAACGCCCACCAGACCAAAAACGACCCCGATCTGTTCATAGAGAGGAATGAGCAGCAGGTAATAGTACCACGGTTGATTACCACGAGCGACGGCGATCTGTTGTATCCAGTAGTACAGGCCCTGCCAGATACCATCAGCAACGCCATAGGGAATATTGCTAAAGAGGATTGAGAAAAGCACCAGGAAGACCGTCCAACCTGCCAGGAACGCGAAAAGCCAGTGTGTCCAGGGGATCGTCACGATAGTAGCCAGCAGGGGCTGAGTCGCTGGATCTACTCGAGCAGCCTGGCGATGCCAGCGCGCATTGTGGATGATGTCCTGCCCTTCGCGCAGCATCTTAAAAATCAGGTAGCCACCCAGCAAGGCACCAAGTACAGGAATAACAACAACGGTGCCCATTTCCAGGTTGCTCACAAAGGCATTCGCCGCATCGATATGCTCAGGGTCCACAATATAGAAAGCCAGCAGCTTGAGCACAACGAGAAGGATAAGAGCCAGGGGTACCAGTATCATCCAGTAGATCAAAAGGGAAAAGGGAGCACTGGTATGGAAGGTACTGCTCTTGCCCGGCATGCGGACCTGGAAAGCCCGCCACT
>JAFMRP010000571.1 GCA_017354095.1 Ktedonobacteraceae bacterium | reverse complement strand
GTAGAGATGTTTTGGGGCGGTCGTATTCGTCCTGTAGGGGCAGGGGGTGGGGAGGAGCAGGGCGGGGCCCTTGAGGCTGCCCTTCGTGCCCTCTGAGTGGCTCGATAGCCTGCAACCCCATGAGCATGCTCTACAACGAGCAGGTCCACCAAAAAATCTCTACTTGTCAGCCCCTCGCGGGTGGCTGGCTCACTACTCCCCTGATCGCAGACGGAGAATCAGCTTGACAATCTCCCTGGCAAACGCGTCATCCAATGGCGCGGGATATAAAAGAAAGCGATACCACTTGGCTCCATAAATCAAGTCCGCCAGAACCTCCAGATTGGTATCTGGAGCCAGCTCGCCTCGTTGTACACCCCGTTGCAAGAGAGCTACCAGCTCTTGCTTGCGCGGCACAATAAACGTTCGCTGAAATTCACGCGCGAATTCCGGGTCCAGCTGCGCTTCAGCAGCAAGCCCGCTCAACACCGTTCCCGATTTCCCTTGCAAGCCAGGAAAAGAAAGCGCAAAGTAGGCCAGCAAATCCCCCTCCAGGGAACCCGTGTCGGCAAAAGGTACCTCCACCTCGGTATGCGAGGCCAGCGCTTCAAGCACCACCGCCGCTTTGGACGACCACCAGCGATAGATGGTCTTTTTCCCCACACCCGCTTTCGCCGCGATCGCTTCAATCGTCATGGCCCGATATCCCACCTGCTCCAGCACCTCCCTGGCCGCCTGCAATATCGCCTGGTGAGACTGGTCACTTCTCCGGCGACCCGGCACTAAAGACCCCTGCGTTTTCTCCTGTTCAGCCATCTTCATTCATCCCTTCTCGACTTCAAATAATTCCCCTTGACATATACGATCCGTATCGTATATATTTATGTTGTCAAATATGACACGCCACGTATCGTTTATTATAACAGAAGCTGGCAGGAGAAACCAGCGAGAAAGCAAGAGAGGAAAACAGATGGACCTTACCAATCAGCGCGTCGTGATTATCGGCGGATCCTCAGGTATTGGACTGGAAACTGCTCGCGTGCTGGCTGAGACCGGGGCGAGCATTGTGATAGCCGGGCGCTCACCGGAGAAAGTGGATCGGGCACTGGCAACCCTTGAGGGATCTGTCACCGGAGAGGCGGTTGACGCTACCTCGCGTGAGGAGACCCGGAACTTCTTTCGCCGCATTGGCCCCTTCGACCATCTTGTCCTGACCCTGGCCAGCAACGTAGGAGCTGGCGAGTTTCGCACGCTCGACTTTGCCATGCTTCATCGTGCGTTCGAGACCAAGTTCTGGCCACAACTGATCGCGGCGCAAACCAGCCTCGATTTCTTACGCAAGGATGGTTCTTTGACCATCGTGAGCGCGGTGACAGCTCACGTCGCTTTCGCTGGTGCTTCTGGATTCGCCGCAGTCAATGGAGCACTGGAAGCTATGGTTCCAACGCTTGCCCTGGAATTACAGCCCCTGCGTGTCAATGCCGTTGCACCCGGAGGGATTGCGACTCCGTTTTGGAGCGATCTGCCGGATGACATGCGCGAAGCCTTCTTCGCGCAAGGCGCAGCCGTCACACCAGCCAAACGTATGGGACGCCCCGATGACGTAGCCCGGGTCATTGCAATGTTGATCACCAACAGTTTTATGACCAGCACGATCATTGATTGCGATGGAGGTGCACGCATCCGCTCATCCTGGTAAATGCGTAAAGGGAGTTGGGTGAAGATGCTGGCACCATCTACAATCAGGTGACGCACTCTTATATCTTCACCCAACCTCATCTCTGCCTGAAAAGAGAAACCTATATGAAACCTATTGCCCAACAAACAATCCTGATCACCGGATCAACCGATGGACTTGGAAAACAAACCGCCCTCGCCCTGGCAAGGCAGGGCGCAACCATGCTGCTCCATGGACGAAATCAGCAGCGATTGGAGACAACGCGACGAGAAATTCAAGATGTAACAGGGAACAGTCACCTGGAGATCTACCTGGCGGACCTGGCCGAACTTGCAGAGGTCCGTCGTCTGGCTGAGCAGGTGCAGTTTCACCATCCTCAACTCGATGTGCTCATTAACAACGCTGGTATAGGAAGCGGAAAGCTTCTTTTCGGCAAACGCGAACTCAGCCGAGATGGCTATGAGCTCCGTCTCGCCGTGAACTACCTCGCGCCCTTCTTACTCACGCACCTGCTGCTACCCGGCCTGCGCGTAAACCCACCTTCGCGTATTATCCACGTGGGATCAGTCGGGCAGCGCCCGCTGGATTTCGACGACATCATGGGTGAACGCCGCTACAATGGCTATGAAGCCTACTGTCACAGTAAACTCGCGCTGATGATGTTTACAATTGACCTGGCCGATAAGCTGAAAGGAGAACACATTACGGTCAACTGTGTGCATCCCGCCTCGTTGATGAACACCAAAATGGTACGCGAAACGATCCCTTTTACCCAGACTACGGTTGAAGAAGGTGTCCGTTCCGTGATGCACCTGGCAACATCACCAGCGCTAGACAATGTGACAGGCCAGTACTTTGATCAGATGCAAGAAGCACGCGCACATCCCCAGGCATACGACCCAACTGCACGACGCCTTCTCCGACAGCTCAGCGAACAACTGACCGGCCTGTAGCAACTCGCTACCTCCTCCGTGCCCACGGGACATGTAAGGCCACCCCTTGCGGGTGGCCGGTTCGCTCCGCCTGGGACAACCTCCCATGAGACTCCCACTCTTCTGATGGCAACAGACCAGAGGCTTCATGTAAAACTCTCAAGTCCGCAATTGAGTCTTTTTGCGATACACCCCTCGTTCTCTCACAAAACTCCAGGCATATTGAGCAGGATCAGATCCATTCCTGCCCATACACACGCCCCTGGCCCTCTTTCTACCCTCTAATATTGCATCTGTGTTGTACAGTAGAGACGTGATCCAGAAAAAGCCTGGCCAGCTTGGATCAGAGATGCATGCATGCAGCCTCCTGCGAGATCTGCCGAAGCCTGGAGCGTGTTCTCACTTGTCCAGGCACCCAGATGGTAGAAGAGAACATGGGAGCGAGATCCAGCAGAAGGAGAAGATTTCTCATTAGATGAATAGTACAGCAAAAACAACGGAGGATAGACCCATGACGCATGCAGCAGGAATATATGCAACACTCGACGACTGGATTGCACACGAGGCGATCCCATGCTCGCTCGATTCTCGCCCGGCCTTCAACGCCGCCGTTGATACGGTGATCAACTCACTTGACGATGCGGTCGCATTGCTTGGTTTTGGAGAAGCACTCCATGGAGGGAAAGATCTGCTGGTCCTTCGCAATCACCTCTTCCAACGCCTTGTCGAAGCCCATGGCTACAGCGCCATTGCTATTGAGAGCAGTTTTCCTCGGGGACCCATCACCAACGAATACGTGCTTGGCCACGGTCCGGCCTCCTATGAGGCAGTACAGGATACTGGATTTAGCCACGGGTTCGGAAAGTTTGAAGCGAATCGAGAACTGGTCGAGTGGATGAGACACTACAATGCTGATCCAGCGCACCAGGTGAAACTCCAGTTCTATGGGTTCGATAGCCCGACCGATATGGCCGCAGATAGTCCTCGCCAGACACTCCACGTTGCGCTTGATTACCTCAGTTCAGTTGATGAGGCCCTTGGTCAGGAGTATCGAAATCGTATCGACCCACTGCTAGGACAGGACGCTGCCTGGGAGAATACGGCTGCCGCGCTCGACCCGACGCAGGCGATAGGCCGATCACCGGAGGCCACTGCGCTGCGGATCGAGACAGAGGAGCTGATTTCAGAACTGCGCGTGCGTCGTCCCGAACTGGTCGCGAAAAGCGACGAGAGCCGCTATCTGGAAGCCGTCCACTATGCTGTGCTGGCCCGGCAGCTCCTGAACTTTCACGCTTCGCTCGCGCAACCGTCCGAGAAACGCCAGGCCATCCTGCTCGGCATCCGTGCCGCTATGATGGCAGAGAATCTGGCGTACATCGTCTCCCGTGAACAGGGACGAGGCAACGTCTTGATTTTTGCCCACAATAGCCATCTCAAGCGTGGAAAGGTGCAGTGGCAATGGGGAAATGAGACGGTGATCTGGTGGCCCGTTGGATCGCATCTTCATGCAATGTTCGGTCGCCGCTATGCCGTTATCGGCTCAGCCGTAGGCGAATCATTAGCCCACGGGATCGACCAGCCAGAAGCCGGGACGCTTGAGGCGCGGCTCACAGCCGCTCCTGGGCCGGTGCGGTTCATTCCCACCCATCAAGGACAAAGGCTTCCTGCAGAGGAACTGGCAGCACTTCCGATTCGCTCTGGCAGTAAGAAGAACAGGAGCTACACGGAACCGCTGGGCGCCCAAAGCTTCACCGATTTCGATTGGCTGGCTGTC
>JAFMRP010000074.1 GCA_017354095.1 Ktedonobacteraceae bacterium | reverse complement strand
CACCGCATCTCGCAGAGCGCTGGCAATCTCACTTTCTCGCTCCAGCCGGATCTCCGTCTTGGCGGGATGCACATTCACATCAACCTCTTGCGGCGGCACCTTCAGGTAGAGCACCAGCAGAGGATGATAGCCCTTGGGCAGCGCGCCGCGATAGCCTTCCTCCAGGGCCGCTTGCAGTGCTGGAACATTCACCCAGCGTCCATTGACAAACAGTGTCACATACTGGCGACCCCTGTTTGCCAGCGCACGGTTGCCGATATAGCCCCGAATAGAATAGCACCCCTCCTCGCTGACATTGACTGCTGAAAGCATCTCCTGTAGCGACAGATTATAGAGCTCGACCAGGGTAGTCGCCACATCGCCGCTGCCACTCGTTTGCAGCGCCATGTGCTCATCTATCGCCATGCTAAAACGCACATCAGGATAGCCCAGAGCGTAGCGCCGCAGCATTTGCAAAACGTGCGCGCTCTCGGTGCTGGCTTTGCGCAAGAACTTGAGCCGGGCTGGCACATTATAAAACAGGGTTCGCACAGTGACGGTCGTACCATGCGACCGCGCGCGCTTGCCCTGCCCGCTCAATTCGCCACCGCGCCACATAGCCCACGCCGCTGGCTGCTCCTCCGGGCCATCTTCCCCCTTCTCCGTCTCGATGGCCCGGCTCACCAACGTCATCTCAGATACGGCGGCAATACTGGCCAGAGCCTCACCGCGAAAACCCAGCGTGCCCAGCTGCTCCAGGTCCTCATAGGTACTGATCTTACTGGTGGTATGGCGCGCGCAGAGATGGGCCAGGTCACTCTCAAGAATGCCACAACCATCATCCCTGACGCGTATCATATGCTGCCCACCACCGCGCAATTCAACGCGTATATCATGCGCGCCCGCGTCAAGCGCGTTCTCAACCAGCTCTTTGACAACGGAGGCAGGACGCTCAATCACTTCGCCCGCCGCGATCCGCTCCGCTACCTCAACCGGCAGCCTGAGCGGTGACCGGCGTTGGGGCATGTTCCTTGCATCTACCTGACTCATCTTCCTCGCGATCTACCCTTCTGCTGTAGTAGAAATAACAAATTCAATGCATCGAGCGGCGTGATGGAGCTGAGATTGATGCGCGCCAGGTCCAGTTCCTCACCCTCAGCCCTCTCCAATTCAGCCACAATACACAACGCCTCTTCACTCTGCCATTCGTAACGCCCATAGCCATCGAGCGAATCAGCACGTTCCGCCAGCAGTGCTATATGACCATTCTTACCCGGCACTCCCGGTTGAACAGAAGCCAGTTCCGGCTGCGAGATGCTCTCGCCCATCTCACGCCTGTTCTCCAGCTGCTGCAAAACCGTCTCCGCCCTCTGCACAACACTCCCCGGCATACCCGCCAGCTTCGCTACATGCACACCATAGCTGCGCCCCGTACAGCCTGAAACAACGCGATGCAGGAACACAATACCATCATGCCCATCATCGCTGATCGCCATGGTATAGACCCCAAAGTGCTCCAGTTCCTCAGCCATCGCAGCCAGCTCGTGATAGTGCGTGGCAAAGAGAGTACGCGCACAAGTTTCATTGTGCAGATGCTCAACGACGGCCCGCGCAATGGCCAGGCCATCGTAGGTGCTGGTACCTCGCCCGATCTCATCCAGAATGATCAGGCTATGCAGCGTGGCATGGTTCAAAATGGTGGCCGTTTCTTCCATCTCCACCATGAAGGTGCTCTTGCCTGATGCAATATCATCTTCAGCACCTACACGCGTGAAGATGCGATCGACCAGTCCGATCCGCGCCCGGCGCGCTGGTACAAAGCTGCCGATCTGCGCCAGCAGCACAATCAATGCCACCTGGCGCAAATAGGTGGATTTACCGGCCATATTCGGCCCGGTCAGCAGCAGCACACGCTCGCCTTCGCTTCCATTTAAACATGTATCGTTGGGAATGAAGTCATCCCCATCCAGCGCATGTTCGACAACCGGGTGACGCCCGCCAATGATCTCCAGGCATTGTCCATCCTCCAATGTAGGTCGCACATAGCCCTGGTGAGCCGCCACTTCAGCCAGACTTAAAAGCACGTCTACCCTGGCAACGGCACCTGCTGTACGCATTAATTGAGGATAGTAGACACTGATCTGGCGCAGCAGATCATTATAGATGCTGCGCTCCATCTCCTCAATACGCTCAACCGCGCTGAGGATGCGCGCCTCGTGCTCCTTGAGATCAGGCGTGATAAAGCGTTCCGCATTCACAAGGGTTTGCTTGCGAATGTAATCAGAAGGCACCAGGCTGGCATTGGCATGCGATACTTCAATATAGTAGCCAAACACCTTATTGAATCCGACCTTCAACGATTTGATACCTGTGCGCTGCCGTTCACGCGCCTCTAATGTGACCATCCAGCGCCGCGAATCGCGAATGGAGGCATAGAGTTCATCCAGTTCGGCATGAAAGCCCGGACGAATCATGCGCGTGTCGTCGCCATGCTCATCCTCTTCATTTGGCCGCATCAAGGCACGACTGATCAGGTCCGTCACCTGCGGACATGCTTCCGTCTCAGCACCCAGTTCACCCAGCAGCGCCGCCTCACAGCCCTGCAACAGCTCGCACAATTGCGGGACGACCAGCAGATTATCACAGAGCCCCAGTACCTCATTGCGCACGGCAGTACCCTGACGCACACGCCCGGCGATGCGCTCCAGATCGCTAAATTCTTGCAAGCACATCGTAAAACGGCTGCGCAGCGCCGGGCTCTCATAAAGTTCTTCAATACTTGCCAGCCGCTCATCGAGATGGCGCAGGTCGAGCAGCGGCTGCGTGATCGTGCGGCGCATCTGACGCGCTCCCATTGCGGTGATCGTGCGATCCAGCACATTCAACAGGCTGCCCTGTACCGTGCCGCTGCGCGAACCAAGCAGCAATTCCAGGTTGCGCTGCGTATGGGCATCAAGCACCATATAGCTGCTGGTACGATAGGAACGCAGCCCGGTCAGCAGGGAACGCAGCGCGCCATTCATCTTCTCCAGGTAGGCAAGAATAGCCCCGGCAGCGACCACGGCCTGTGGAACGTGCGCGCAGCCGTAAGCCTCCAGCGATTGCACCCCAAAATGCTGGCAGAGCCTCGCCTGCGCCGCTTCATACTGGAAAAAATACGGCGGGCAGTGAGTAACGGTGATCGTCTTTGAGGGAAGTTGGAATGCATCAGGGGAGCTCCCTTCGAGCAGCAGACATTCGACGGGAGCCAGGCGCTGCAATTCGGCCTCCAGCGCTACCGGTAGATCTGAGGGAGTAAACCAGGTCACAGAAAATTCGCCAGTGCTAACATCCACAGCAGCCAGTCCAGTATAGGATTTGCCAGTGGCAATGGCGACCAGGTAATTATTCTGGCGCGCAGGCAGCAGATTCGGCTCAGAGAGCGTACCAGCGGTCAGGATACGTGTGACGGCGCGCTCGACAATCCCTTTCCCCACTTCTCCGACCTGCTGGCACACTGCTACCTTATATCCCCGCGCAACCAGCTTCCCCACATAATTCTCCAGAGCATGCAGCGGGATACCAGCCAGGGGCACGCGCTCATCACCATAAGCACGATTGGTCAATACAATTTGTAGTTCGCGCGACGCGATAACCGCATCCTCATCAAACGTTTCGTAAAAATCCCCTACCTGATACATCAGAACGGCATCAGGATACTGACTTTTGATCTGCAAGTATTGCCTGCGCGCAGGAGTTACCATACTTCCCTCTCAACCGGTTTTTTCGTTGAAACACTTGTACAATACTATATTCTGTGCTCCAAGTCAAAACCCGGTAGAGAGGGGATAGGGCCTTTTTCCTTCAGGAGATAGTGAACGGAGACGAGTAGATAAACTTGAACGGCTGCGTGCCGGCCCGCTCTAAGGAAGCAGGTGTTCCTGGCATATAACTAAAGACGAGCCTGTAACTTCCTGGCGGCCAGGACCCTTTATTGGCGAACGTTCCGGCGCTCGGTGGCAATGACTGATGCAGAGAAGTTCCGGCTGCGATGCCCACCGGACGCGTCGCGGTACGCAAAAGACAGGGGCTTCTGACCTGCCAGGTACCACCTACCTGCATCTGAAGCGTGATCACGCTACAGGCGGATTGATGATCCAGAGCCGAAACAGGCGTTGACAGACCATTGGCAATCGTTACTTCGATAGGATCGCCGGGTGAGTAATGACTCTTCGAGAGCTGTAGCGTGACGGCGCCGCGCGGTCCCGTTGCCGTTGTGCTCGGCCGTGGGGTGGGCTGCGACGGCGTTGGCACACCTTGAAGCGATTGAGTTGGGGTGGCCGAACTGCCTGTAGGCGTGCTCCCAGGAGTAGCCTTCCCACCATTCCCCTGAGCAGGACCACAACCACTGACCACATAGGCAAGTATTCCCAGGCCAAACAACGTTGTAAGTACCCACTTTCGTCGCATGAGCAGCAAGCCTCCTTCTTCGCTCGTAATGAGGCTAACAGGTTTGACAAATACAATCCCTCGCCTGAATGTTCCTCTTTAAAAGAGGCGCATTTTCTTCCTGTGGAAAGAACGATTCTCTCCCTGAAAAAGTTCCCACGTTCACTCCGGGTTGTTCATGTTTCGTTCCTGATTATCTACTACTTTTTGTTTCTCTTTTTTTAATGTCATTCTCTAACATTCTCTGCTTTTTTGTGACAAAATAGAGAGGGATGCCAACAACCTTTTTCATAACTGTATCCCTCAGGAGTATATATTATGGGGATCAGTACAAAATTTCTCTTTTTCCACAAGAAAGGAGGTCTCTCTGTTCTCTTTCCGTTAATGGTCCGCCTGCGATATATCACGCATGCATCGTGGCATCAGAGATATAGCGGGCATACCAGGCCAAAAACGGTCCCAGGTTATAGGGATTAAATGATTGTGATTTTATGTATTTGAAAGTGAGGCTCTCTGCTATGCATTTCGGTTCACGCTCAAAGGCACGAACACTTGTCTCATTGCTGACCCTCATGGTAATGTTGAGCAGCCTGGTCGCAACGATGCTCATCAGCGGCTCAACAACGGCATCCGCCGCGACTCACTCAGATACCACCTTGCTCAAGCTTAATTTCTTGGGAACTGGTTCGCTGGGCTCGGGACAAACCGCTAGCCCAAAAGCCTTAGCCCCCTCTAACAATGAAACACGTCCGGTAGAGGAGGAAGATCGCGATCCCAGGCTGGCTATTAACGGGCCTACGCCCCCGATAGCCCCTCCGCCCTCGAATACCCCGCCACCTAATCCAGCGCCACAGAACGTGGTCACCAACAACCCTGGCTTCAGCGGCTTCCAGGGCCTTTCACACTCCGACCAGCGCAACGCGGGTACCGGCCAATACGCCAACACACAATTTAGCCTGGAACCTCCCGATCAGGGCCTCTGCGTCAGCGGCAAATTCGTGCTTGACTCAGTCAATACAGCGCTGGCCGTACGCAGCCCGAGCGGCACCCTTCTAAGCGGGCCAACCGCCATTAACCAGTTCTTTGGTCTCAAGCCGGAAGTGATCCGCAGCACCCCGCCCGTCTTTGGCGACTTCACTTCTGACCCCAAATGCTTCTTTGATCCCGATAGTCAGCGCTGGTTCCTCACCGTGCTGCAGGCCGATGTAGATCCGGCAAGCGGCGACTTTACCGGTCCAACGCATGTACTGATCGCGGTCAGCCAGAGCGCGGACCCCACTGGCGGTTGGGGCTTCTTTGCCATCAACACCACCAACGACGGCACCAATGGCACCCCCAAACGACCGAACTGCCCCTGCCTTGGTGATCAGCCGTTGATCGGTGCAGATGCCAACGGCTTCTATGTGACGACCAACGAATTTCCACAGTTCACCAATGGCTTCAATGGCGCGCTGCTCTATGCCATTTCTAAGAAGGCACTTGTACGGGCAGCACAGGGTAATGTGACGCTCTTCCCGGCCGTCGCGCTCATCGACGCGTCACAGAAGCTGGTGCCCTTCGGTGGGCTTTCCTACTCTATCCAGCCGGCGACACAACCACCCGGCTCACTCAAGGGCCGCGAAAATAACGGAACCGAATACTTCCTGAGTGCGCTGGACTTCAATGCCACGGTGGACAACCGTATCGCCGCCTGGGCCCTGACCAACACACGCTCACTTGACAGTAGCATACCCGACCTGAAACTCTCCTTCACGGTCATCAGGAGCCAGCTCTATGGCCAGCCGGTCAACGTTGTGCAAAAAGACGGCTCACGGCCACAGGGAGAGTCACTGGGTCTGCCAGCAGGAAAACTCAGTGGTAACGATGATCGTATGAACCAGGTGGTGTACGCTGGCGGCCTGCTCTGGGCTGGTGTCAACACCATCATTCAGAAACCAGGTGAAGATGCCCGCGTAGGTATTGCCTTCTTCGGTGTAACCCCTTCCTGGAAAAAAGGCCAGCTACAGGCAACCCTGTCTGAAAAAGGTTACATCAGCGTCGCAGGCAACAGCGTCGTTTACCCCTCCATTGGCGTAAATGCCTCCGGCAAGGGTGTAGCAACCTTCACGCTCGCCGGACCGGGCTTCTTCCCCAGTACCGCCTATCTGCCCATTTCGCGCTTTGGTAGCGGCGATGTCCACATTGCCGGCGCCGGTACCGCCCCGGAGGATGGTTTCACCTGCTACTCCGCTGGCGGCGTTTGCCGCTGGGGAGACTACTCGGCAGCGGTGGCTGCGCCTGATGGCTCCATCTGGTTCGCCAGCGAATCTATTCCCAATACGCCACGCACCGCCCTGGCCAACTGGGGCACCTTCATTGGACGTGTACATGTATAAGTTCGTAACTACAAAGTAGACAGAGGAACGAGGGGCAGGCTACCTTGCCCCTCGTTTTCACTGCTCACCTCGCTAAATGACGTGGATGTGGCGCATACGCGCCATATTCGCGTCATTGTGCTAGAAGAGCCACTGCGGAAAAAAGGACAATTTTCTTAGAAATGTGAGGAAGAAGACAAATTCTTTACCCTGAAACAGCATTTTTTCGTAGTAAGATAAGAATAGACAGCGATTTTGCAGAGAGGACCTGGAACCGTCATGACCGATGATATCAACGCCCCCATTCAAGAAGTCACCGTTTATGCCGACCGCGCGCTGATCACCCGCCGGGGAACAATTCAACTGGATGCCGGAGAGCATGAACTACGCATTAATGACCTGCCGCAATTCCAGCGCGAGTCGTTGCGCGCGGCGGGACGAGGGCCCCAGGGCACCCGCATCCTCAACGTGGAGGTCGGCACCTCCTTCCATAGCCTCCCGCCGGTAACCGAACTGCTGGCCCTGCGCAAAGAACTGGAACAGCTAGAGATGCAGCGAGATCTCATCAAAGCACGCCAGGAGTCACTCAAGGATCGCCGCCACTGGCTACGCGCACTGGGAGAACAGTCCAAAGATTTCGCTCGCGGCCTGGCCCAGGGGCAGATGAAGCCACAGGACTGTGGCGACTTCTTTAGCTTTATGGCCAATCAGGCGCTACAGGATACAGAAACGGCTCAACACCTGGACCTTGAACTGCGCCAGATACAGCAGGAGATCGACGCTAAAAAGCGCGAACTGCGCCACAAGCAGGGACCCACCAACCCTGATCGCCTCGCAGCGAGAATCAGCGTATTTCTAGAACAGGCAGGCGAACTGGAACTGGAAATTTCTTACCTGATCAACGGGGCTTCCTGGTATCCACAATATGATGTGCGTGTCCAGAACGACCATGAACAGGAAAAAGGTGAGGTAGAGCTGACGTATATCGGCATCGTTCAACAATCTACCGGCGAAAGTTGGGATAATGTCAATCTGGCGCTCTCAACGGCTCGTCCCAGCCTGGCGGCTATCCCGCCCGAACTGGAACCGTGGTACCTGAGAGTCTACACACCACCGACCCCACCACAGCCGCTGTACGCCGGAGCCGAAAGATCAGCCCGATACAGCCTGGCCCGCCAGGGTGCGCCAGCACCGGCAGCGGCAATGGCTGCGGGTGCTTATGATGGCGCACCCGCCGATCAGATGGCATTCGCCGAAGAGCGCGAACAAGCACCACCCCCTACCGAAGCAGCGGTCGAGACCGCCGCTGTCGAACGCTCCGGCGCAGCAGTGGTCTTCCGCGTGAGCCGCTCCGTGGATATCCCTTCCGACAATTCACCACATAAAACAACCATCGCACGCGATTACCTGCCCTGCAAGTTCGACTATGTCAGCGCTCCCGTGCTGGAAGAGCAGGTTCACCAACGCACCAAGGTGACCAATAACAGCGAACACGTGCTGTTAAAAGGCGAGGCCAACATATTCCAGGGCAGCGACTATGTGGGCACAACACCATTGAAACAAACGGCCCCGGGCGAGACATTCGAGGTATTCCTGGGCATCGACGATCGCATTAAGGTGAAACGCGAACTCATCGAGCGCACCGTCGATAAGGGCAATATTCTGCAAAGCGATATCCGGCGTACCACCTATGCCTACCGTATTAAAGTGCATAACTATGCCGCACGGCCCCGCCACATTGTTGTTCGCGATCACCTGCCCGTCTCCCAACATGAGCGGATCAAAGTACGCACGTTACATATCCAACCTCAGCCAGGTGAACATAGCAAGCTAGAGATTATGGTCTGGGAATTCACATTGGCCGGCGACAGCGAGCAGAAACTGGACTATCGCTTCGTGGTGGAGCACCCACAAGGCATGAGCATTATTGGACTGCCCACGGACTGAGCCTGGCCAGCACTACAACTGAAATACAGGGATTGAGCCCGTTGACATTCTTGTGCTACTCATTTATGCTAGCTTAGCATTATCATGTCAACATAATATGGAGGGATACTGCATTATGGGCGAACCCCGGCACGCTATGGACGTGCGACCCGGCTATCGCGGACGTGCTTTCACGTCTGATCTGAGTGGCCAGGAATTCTGGCTGGTGATAGATAAAGGCTTCCAGCCGCTGGGCATGGTGATGGGGAATTGCATCTATTCTATGGGCGCTATCCGTAACTGGCTGGTGGGCATCCGTGCCAATTTCCAGGGCGAATTGAAAGAATACTCTGAATTGATGTACCAGGCCCGCGAACTGGCACTCAGCCGTATGCAATTCGAGGCTGACCAGCTGGGTGCGGATGGCGTCATTGGTGTCGACATTAAAGTTGAATTTCTGCATAACAATGAGTGGATGGAAGTGACGGCAATTGGCACCGCCGTACGCTATGTGGGCCATGGGCCGGGCATGCCCCCCACAAACCAGGGACGCGTGGTTATCCCAACCAACTAACACACTAACAATGGGATCAGAGCCATACAGGACGATTCCGGAACATCTCAGGGGAGGAGAGCCTGTAAACAATGGCTGAGCAGTCTGGACAATACAGTGGTCAAACCTTTGGCAACTACCGCCTCATCCGTCTCCTTGGACGAGGTGGCTTTGCCGAGGTCTACCTGAGCCAGCATATCTATCTGAACACACACGCCGCGATCAAAGCACTACACACACAACTCAATACCCACGAACAGGAATACTTTCTGAATGAAGCTCGCACCATTGCACGCCTGATCCATCCGCATATCATTCGCGTGCTGGACTTTGGCATGCAGTACGAGGTTCCTTACCTTGTCATGGACTATGCGCCAAATGGGAGCTTGCGCGACCGCCATCCAAAGGGCTCTATTCTCCCTCTCGGCCAGGTCATTTCCTATGTACAGGACGTGGCCTCAGCGCTCCAATACGCCCACAACGAAAAGCTGATTCATCGCGATATCAAGCCGGAAAATATGCTGGTTGGAAACAACAGCACCATTTTATTGAGCGATTTTGGCATCTCAGCCATTGCCCACACTACACAGTCACAACACTTGCAAGAGGTCGTCGGCACCGTTCCCTATATGGCACCCGAACAGCTAGAGGGCAAACCGCGCGCCGCCAGCGATCAATATTCACTGGCCATTACCGTCTTCGAATGGCTGAACGGCGACCGGCCATTTCAAGGCTCCTTCACCGAAATCTACAGCCAGCAGATGTTTACTCCCCCTCCATCTCTACGCATAAGGAATCCATCCATTCCCCCCGCAGTCGAGCAGGTTATTATAACGGCGCTGTCTAAGGATCCGCACCAGCGCTTCGCTAGTATCCAGGACTTCGCACACGCGCTGGAACGGGCGGCAGAAAACCATGACCCTGTGGAACATGACGCTCCCACCGTACGCGAGGTAGTAGAGCACGATGCCCCCACTATAGGCGAGACCGATTTCCACACAATGCACTCCCAACTCACTGAGGCCGAGCCACGAGCAAGCCAGTCTCTCCAGACCATGAACATGGAGCAACCCATACTGGAGACCCCACCCAGGCGGCACAAAGAAAAACCTGCCCGGCGCTCTCGCCAGCGTATACCGCGTCGCTCCTTCTTGATTGCCTCCGGTGGACTGATAGTAGCAGCAGGCGCGGGCACAGCGGCCTGGTATAGCTACACGCATCGCTTCCCACCCCAGGGCACTACGATCTATACCTACCCTGTGCATACAGACTCCATTACAGCACTGGCCTGGAAAGGGGAGCGCATCGTTTCCGCTAGCGACGACAATACAGTACAGGTGTGGGAGGCAACATCGGGCAAAGATCCGGTGATTTATCGCCAGCATACGAGCAAGGTAAAAGCAGCTACCTGGTCACCCGATGGCCAATATATCGCCAGTGGCGGCGACGATGGCACTGTTCATGTCTGGGAGGCTACCAGTGGCAAGCAGCGCCAGATCTACAAAGGACATAGTTCTACGATCTACAGCGTCTCCTGGTCGCCCGACGGCGCGCACATCGCTTCTGGCAGCAGCGACGGCACAGTGCAGATCTGGGAACCATTGACTGGCCATCCAA
>JAFMRP010000570.1 GCA_017354095.1 Ktedonobacteraceae bacterium | reverse complement strand
AGCACCAGGTGCCGGTTCTACCAGGCGTTGCCACGCCAACCGAGATCCAGATGGCTCTGGCGAAAGGGGTACACCTGCTCAAGTTCTTTCCCGCCGAAGAGATCGGTGGAGCGCACATGCTCAAGGTCCTGGCCGCGCCATATGCGGAGGCGAGGTTCATACCAACGGGTGGTATCACATCGCACAATCTCGCCCAGTATCTTGCCCTGCCCAATGTCGTCGCATGCGGCGGAAGTTGGATGGCAACGGAGCGTATGCTCTCTGAGCACCACTTTCATGAAATCGCGCGCCTGGCTGCAGAAGCGCGGACAATTGTCCGGCGGATCCGCGGAGAAGGAGAGGAACAACGATGACGAGAATAGTAACCCTGGGCGAAATTCTGTTGCGCCTGAAATCGCCGCAGTTCGAGCGCCTTTTTCAGTCTCCCCTGCTAGAAGCCACCTTCGGCGGAGGCGAAGCGAATGTGGCCGTCTCGTTGGCCCGCTTCGGTCTGGACGCGGCGTTCGTCACGATGCTGCCCAACAACCCTATTGGAGAGGCGGCTGTGGCAGAGTTACGCAGGCAAGGTGTGGACATCTCGCTCATGGTGCGAGGCGGGGAGCGTGTGGGGATTTACTTCCTCGAGACCGGGGCGAACCAGCGTCCTTCGATCGTTCTCTACGACCGTAGCCATTCGAGTATCGCCGAGGCCGACCCGGGCCTCTTCGATTGGGAGACCATCTTTAAAGGTGCTGACTGGTTTCATCTCAGCGGTATTACGCCAGCGCTCAGCCAGAGTGCTGCCAACCTCTCACTCCAGGCGGTCCAGGCAGCAAAGCAGCGAGGCGTGACCGTTTCGTGCGATTATAATTACCGGGGAAAACTCTGGAAATACGGCAGATCTGCCCCTGAGGTGATGCGCGATCTGGTTCGCTCCATCGATGTCGGCATTGCAGGCGGAGAAGATTGTCAACACGCTGTAGGGGTAACCATCGAGGGTGAAAAAGATCGGGCGCAGGCCGCGCCCGGTGAGATCCCTCTTGCTCGCTATGAAGCGCTCTGCCGCAACATGTTTGCCGCCTTTCCCAACCTGAAATACCAGGCAATCACCCTGCGGAAAAGTCATAGCGCCAGCCATAATGAGTGGTCAGCATGCCTCTTCAATGGGCGTGCGTTCTTTGCCAGTACTACCTACGAGCTGACCCATATCGTGGACCGAGTCGGCACTGGCGATTCCTTTGCTGCCGGGTTGATTTATGGCCTGGCAACCGGAATGGGAGAGCAAGAGGCATTGAACTTCGCTGTCGCAGCCTCTGCGCTCAAACACACAATTCCAGGCGATCTGAACCTGGTGACCTTCGCCGAGGTGCAGCATTTGATAAGTGGAGATATCACCGGGCGCGTGCAGCGCTAAGAGGGGAAGTGAACCCGTTATTCCTCGTAAGTGGAAGCAATGAACAAAGGTGAATTGCAGGGACAGTTTCCCACAGATCGGACCATTGTTCTGGTCAAAAAACGTTTGCTTCCTGTATACTTAAGATCGGTGCCCACAAAGCACCCCATCTTTTCCATGTTTGCCAAAGAGCCAGATGGGGCGATGCGACATCTGGCTCTTTTGTGTGCTTTTCGCCGGTCTGCCGTTCTGAATAGGCGCTGAAGAAACCGAACACTCGTCCGATATCTCTCATCTTCTGTCTATCCAGATCCTGTCTTGCTTCATTGTTTACTACCTGCTGCTACCTTTCACGTGTTTCACTGATGATTTGCCACTGATTGACGACGTGAGGAAAACCATCATGGCAATTGACAAGGTACCTTGATGAGAGGTCGTTGGGGTATATTTTCCCCAATATGGTATGACGACCTCTGGAGGGTTGTTTGCGGGTAGCGGAGACTTTGCTTGGTGGAAGAACATAGACAATCTCCCCGCTGTATTGACGCCCATACTCCTCAATGGTGACGCTCTCTCCAGGCTGATAGGCACCGGGATGCAGTGGTCCAAAGAGCTTGGCGAGAGCGCGTTCATCGTGCAGATCAAGTTCATAGGACTCGTACACACGCTGTCCATTCCTGATATATTCAACGATAGCTACGCGCTCATCCGTCTCCAGCATGACGATCCAGAGACTCACAAATGCTTGCGGTTGCACCACCTCAACCGGGCTCCAGACCACCGCCTTGAGACCTGGTTGAGCGCAGAGCGTAATGAGAGCAGCGCGTTCGAGCAATTTGATTTGAACATGGCGGAGAATGGAAGCACTATCCTGGTGACTCAGGTCCTGCAGATCAGAGATCTCAATCGCATCCACGGTGACACGCGCCCGCATTCCGGAGTGTTGCCAGTCGATAGGATCAAGCGTGATATGAAGCTGTTCGCAGATGGTGGTTATCTGTTGTGCTTTCTGTTGTGCTTCTTGCTGCTCCTCAGCAATGTTTCTGCGTGAGTAGGTCATGGATGAAGACTCCTCCGCTCGCCTGGCGCTTTGCCCTACCTTTCTCCGATAGCGTGCTGCGTCCAGTGGCCGTGTTGTGCATCTAGCTCCCTTTGCAGCTCATTGGCGCTGCTGACGTACTGGGAGGCATCGTGATAATTGTCAAATGACCGGACATGACGATCAGTGGGTTTAGGTCCTTCACTTGCAAACAGGCGTTCACGGATTAAAAACACCTGTTCAGTGAGACGCTGGATATAGTAGCGATCTTCTTTCATCGCGCTCCTTCCGACATTTCCCGGTGCAGAGGATGGAGGTGGTTCTTGTTTTCTCATGCGTTCCTTCTCCTCACTTCCTGCGCCGTCAGGACACTGATGGACCTGACGGGTGTATTCATTTTCACACGTGTATCTCTCGATGCACGCCTTCTCCATTCGCCTTGTTGGGGTCTCCTCCAGACATGTTTGTCCCCTCGAATTTTGTCTTGCCGAGGAGGGCCCCCTGCAGGTCTGCTTCCCGCAGATCTGCATTGCTGAGATCCGCTCCTTTCAAGTTCGCGCGGCAGAGCGTAGCGCCGCGGAGATCTGCCCCATGTAAGTTGGCCTTCTGGAGATTGGCGCCACTCAGATGAGTATTCCTTAAATCAGCATGACACAGGTCCGCTTCCTGAAGGTTGGCCTCAGTAAGAGATGAATGTCTCTTCGTCCAGTTGTTCATCATCATTCAGAGCCTGTTTATCTTAAACCATCCCCATCATGTTGGTGACATAGTCATCAGATAGTCGTCGTAGGTTGTCCTTTGTTGTTTCCAGATGCACATGCATAAAAGGAGAGAGGACATATAGGTGAGAGAGCGAGGATGCCATCTCAGATGACGGAGAGGTGCTCGGAATGCCTGCACATACCAGGAACTCGGATTGGAAGGCACCACTCAAGCAGATATATGAGACATTGTAAGTATACATTATTTTTGAGAGAAATACAATATTTATCAAAAACCTGAAGCGTGGCGATTTGATCAAACCGCATATACTCCATCACAAGAATGTGAGATCATCCCATGTGATGCCCACCAGAAACATGCCTTGGCATACCACGCCCCACCTGATATACTTCTAACTCGCGCATATCATCTGAACTGATCTCAGCTGGAAAAAGAAAGGAGGAAACGCGCCTCATGGTCGTCGTTGACAAGAAATTTGGCAAATATGTTCACCCTGAAGTCGAACGAAAATTCCTGTTAGCCACCATTCCACCTGGCATCACTTTCCACGCAGATATTACAGACCACTATATTCCCAATACGACGCTCCGCTTACGGAGAATGCAGACCGAGCACGAAGTCGCGTTTAAGTTCGCGCAAAAATTACGTGTTCATCCTCACGATACGCGAGTAATCTTACATACGAATTTTTACCTCTCGGAAGCTGAATATGTTTTCCTGGCCTCTTCCCTGCCTTCTCATCGCCTTGAAAAAAGACGATACAGGTTCCATGGAGAAACGATTCCCATGGCTATTGACCAGTTTCAAGGGCCTCTCGAAGGCCTGGTGATTGCAGAAGTGGATTTTGGCCCGGAGGGTGATTCTTCATCTCTCACCATGCCCTCCTTTGCACTTGCAGAAGTAACGGATGATGAGCGTTTTACCGGAGCGCGCCTGGCTTTGACAACCCTCTCACAGGTAAAAACTCTTCTCGATGAGTTTCACGTGAAGTGAAAAGCGGCGATGTTGCATAAAAAAGCTCCGCGCCCTCCCCAGGAAACGCGGAGCCCTTTCTTTTGTTTGTCCACTAATTGCGAGGAGTAACTATCGCGCTGAAGCCGCTCCACATGCCCTGAAACTGGGGACGAGTCATACGCTGGAAGTTGGCCGACGACGAATCAACGGTGTAAACATACTGGCCATCACCACCACGCACCACAAAGATATGCCCACCCGGAAATAGCACAGCATCGCGT
>JAFMRP010000569.1 GCA_017354095.1 Ktedonobacteraceae bacterium | reverse complement strand
ACTGCTTTCTTCACGAGCGCAGCAATCTTCGCCTCTACCTCAGCAGTCAACTCCTTCAGCGCGAAGGCGGTCGCCCACATTGCCCCTTCATCGAGATTCGCGCTATCTTCGAAGCTGAATGTTGCGTATCTGGTATTGAACTTGGGGGCGGGTCGGAAGAAGCAGACGATCTTGCCGTCCCTGGCATACGCGGGCATCCCATACCAGGTTTTCGGTGAAAGGACTGGCGCGCTCTCTTTGATGATCTCATGGATCCGAGTAGCCATGGAGCGATCCGGTTCTGGCATCTCGGCGATCTTTGCGAGCACGTCGCTTTCTCCTTCTGCCCTGTTCTTGTTGGCGCGTGCCTCCGCCTTCTGCTCTTTGGCGCGCTCCTTCATTGCGGCCCGCTCCTCTGCTGAGAATCCCTTATACTTGTTGGTGGTTGTTTCGGTGCTCCTGGCGGACTCCTGCGTGATTTTCTTTTCAGACTGGCTCATGACAATCTCCTCATCTTCATTCAGGTTGAAAACTTCGCCGCAGTTCGACTGCGGACAATATATTCTTCTCGTCGATATGTGTCGCCTCACATGGTGGTGAAACCACGGTTGGCATTTCTTCATTTGAGCATGTATGCTCAAGTATTATTCCTTTTGCTCTCGCTCGTTTCAAGTGAGAGCAGTGTCAGTCCAAGACGGACGATCTGGAGGAGCACTCCATGCAACGCGGCCTGATCCGGCAACGTTCCCGAGAGCAGCGTTGTCCCGGTCTGCTGCTGTTCAATGCAAAGCCCGCCAAAGCGGTCTTGCCAGGACGGGTCCAGGTGTCCCTGGATCTGTATCGTGTAGTACATCTGCCTCCCTCCGCTGATCTTTCGCATTTCACGGCCTTCGGAAAGGCGAGTCATTTGAGTTCACCAGGATCGCCTCACTGCGTCTGAACAAAGAATAACGGAACGCCAGGCTTTCTACAGTCGCCAAAAGGATGCCAAAGGGAGTAGTCGCCAGAAGAGAAAGACCACCTGTTGGGAGGAATCTCGTTAGAGCAAGGAGCGAGCACGCGCCAAGGCAACCGCCTGCGTACGGCTGGTAGCGCCCAGTTTGCCAAGCAAGTTGCTCACATGCTTTTTGACAGTGGGCAACTCGATCACCAGCGCCCGAGCGATATCCTGATTCGAGGCTCCTGTGGAAAGCCACCGCAAGACATCCTGCTCACGCTGCGTAAGGGAAACGACTGGCACGGATGGACTGGCGGACTCCTGCTGCTTCTGGACCCTCCCCGGCGTGGGCGGAGGTTTCGCCACCAGAGACCAGGTTGCGCCACGCTGCTCCTGGGCGATTGCGGCCAGCAGTTGCGAGATGTAGGCCATCGTGGAAGCGGGCAGATCATACTGATGGGAATGAGGAGAAAGGAACGCCTCTAGCGTCTGGCGCATCGGTTCACCCTCATCCAGGTACACACGCAGATAGCCCTCTGGCTCGGTCAAGGTAAACAGGCGCCCTCCGACCTCATAGGCTCGCTCGTTCTGGCCTGTATGGTGCAGCGCCACTATGTACTGGGCCAGATATGTGAGGGTGATCTTGCTATTGGCCGAACGACCCAGACTATCGCTAAAGCGCTCCAACAGTTTCAGCGCCTCTGGAAAGCGGTGCACTGCAAAATACACCCGCATCACGACCGGAAACGCGTCATACAGGCTGTGTTCCCATGCCCCTTCTGGAAAGACCATGTTTACTGCCCAGTCGATTGCCTCCTTCAGATGTCCCTGGGCCAGCCACCATTGTGCTCGCATGATGGGCAGCCAGTTCTGGCGTTGATATCCTTCTAACTGCTCAAACTCTTGCAGTGCTTGCTGGACCGCAGACAGATCTCCTCTTGCCAACTCGACTTGCACCAGGCGGATGTATCCCGACAGGAGTAAATCGCGCTGCTGCCAGGTGGTTGCATCCTGAATGACCGTTCGCAGCCTGCCACGCGCCTCTTCCAGTCGATTCCACTGATACAACGCCGTCGCCAGGACATCCTTAAAGTACCCTTCGAGCAGGGTATAGCTCGCCGTCTGCTCGATCAGGTCGAGGGCTGCCAGGCTCTCCTGATAGGCCAGGCGCAACTGTCCCGCCTCTACTGCCGAGAGCGCCAACCACTGTATGACTCTGGTCGCCGCAAAGTGGCTTCCCGACCGGCGTACCCGCTGCCTGGCGTCCAGCAGTTGTGGCAAAAGCTTCGCTCTCTCTTGCCGGACCGTGTAGTAGACGACGTTACAGAAGAGCGGGAGCATATACCAGATGACCTCCTCATCCTGGTCAAGCTCCTGCATCTCCTGATGTAGGGCGGGCAAGCGCTCAAACTCCGAGGTCTCTATCGCCTCATACAAGGCCATCCCCGCGCGTAACAGGCGCAGACGCCGATGCAGCAGAGCCTCCTCGGCAGCGCGGGCCTCCAGATCGATGGAGCGAAAGGCCGAGCTTGTGCGCGTCGCCAGGATCTCCTGATGGGTCTCATTCACCTGATGCCGCAAAGCGGCTTCGACCCGTGCCATGAGCTGCCTCACCTGCTGTTGACGACTTTCGCGCTGCTCCGGGGTCGAATAGGTGATGGGGTGAAGCAGGTAGAGCGCCGTGGTGAGCACCAGGCCTGCGTGTTCGCGCACCAGCGGATCAGGCAGCGCCAGTACCCAGCGCGCCATCGTCGCCGCCTCTCCACGCACCCAGAACTGTTCGACGGTCTGCTCCATCAGCCGCGCTGCTGTAGAAACGTCAGCGGCGGCAAGCGCATGGGTAATGGCCTCGGCCCACTGTCCCTCGGCCTCATAAAAGCCGGTGGCCCGGCGGTGCAAGAGCGACACCATCTCTGGTTGGCTGGTGTGGAGCGCTGAGAGCAGGGCTTCACGAAAGAGATCATGCAGCCGATAGGTGCGCCGCTCCTCATCCAGGGGCACCAGGAAGAGGTTGGCCCGCTCCAGCAACGCGAGCATGTGCTGACTGGCCGCCTTTGTTGGCGCGGCGGTCACCGCCTGGCACACAGCGGCGTCCAGACGTGAGAGGATGGCAATGTGGAGTAAAAAGTCACGCGTATCGGGGGACAGACGTGTCAGGATATCCTCCTGCACGTAGTCCAGCAGATACCGCTGACTACCGGTCAATGTCTCAAGGTATGCTGTGCGGTCCTCACGCTTCTGCATAGTGAGCGCGACCAGGTGCAGACCGGCAATCCAGCCTTCCGTCCGGCTCACCAGCCGTTGCAACTCTTCTTTCGAGAGTGGCGGGGAGAGCATCTTGTCCAAAAATTGACTTGCTTCGCCCTCCTGGAAGCGCAGATCGTCCGCACGAATCTCGGTCAACTGCCCGTGGGCTCGTAGACGCGCAAGGGGCAAGTCCGGGTCCACGCGGCTGGAGAGGATCAGATGCAGATGAGAGGGCAGATGCTCCAGGAAGAAGGCCATGCCCTGGTGAATGACCGACTCTTCGATGACCTGATAATCGTCCAGAATGAGGACGATGGGAGCAGGATGCACCTGCTGGCTTTCCAGCTCATGGAGAAGCACGGAAAGGCAGGAGGAAAGCGGCGGTGGCTGGGGCGATTGCAACTGTGCTACCACGTATTCCCCAACGTTTGCTGCCAGACTGGGGCAGCGGCGCAGGGCCGCGATCAGCGCGACCCAGAAGCGTGTCGGGCTGTTGTTCAGTTCGTCCGCCGAGAGCCAGGCGACCTGCGTCTTTTTTTGCCGGTGAGCCCAAACCGAGAGCAGCGTGGTCTTGCCCCAGCCCGCCGAGGCAGAGAGCAGGGTTAGCGGTGTCGAAAGCGCCTGATCGAGGGCAGCCAGCAAGCGGTCGCGCTCTACCAACGCGTTCGGCAGTCGCGGCGGAGCAAGTCGACTGGAGAGCAGCATCATTCCCTGCTCGGTCGTGGTTGTGGGCTGCTGCACGTGCAAGAGCGAGTGCGCCGTCTCCTCTAACCGCGAGAGTCTGAGGCTTCCCGTTTGTCCAAGATAGCGCTTGCGGGTGCGGCCCTCTTTGGTATGGTAGGCATACCAGTACGCGCCTCCACGTGGCCTCTTCTCCAGGTAGACATTGAGCGAGCCGCCGTTGCCGTGGAAAGCAAAGGAGGACGCAGAGCCTAGCCAGGCCAGCCAGGCGGCTTCCTCCGTTGGTTGAAAACGTTGCTCCATCTGACCCCGGGTGTACAACTCGTAGAGGCGCTGCTCTTTGGACCAGATCAGGGCGTGGAGAGGTGCTCTGGACATCGAACCTTCCTGGTGTCTGTATTGTTCCCAACTCCCCTTCCATTCCTCCCAACACCAGGAAGTATACCAAAGAGGGGAACTTGCTGGCAAGAAGCATCCCTCTCGGCGTGACGACCCGAATTGTCTCGAAATGCTCAGGCATTATGTTAGCTGC
>JAFMRP010000073.1 GCA_017354095.1 Ktedonobacteraceae bacterium | reverse complement strand
GTGGGCGACGACAAACTCGGGCAGGACCACCGAGATCGTTTCCTCAGGATGACGCTCGCGCATCGTGTCAATATAGGCCAGCAGTGGGCCCAACAAGGAGCGATACGGAGAGACAATCAGCAGCAGGTGGGTCTCTTCCTCGGGATCAATCTGGTCCTGCCAGCGGTCCCATGCATCGCGCACCTGCTGTGCCTCTGCCTCGTCGAACACGACATGGACCGCCGTGACCTTCGGGGAGATCGAGCGGGCCTAGGCCAGGCTCTGAATGGAAGCACGATCCAGCCGATCCAGCGGCACAATCAGTCGATGATGGATACTCCCAGCCAATCGGAAGCGATGAACTCCTCGACATCTTGTGCCCCGAGTGCCGCGACGAAGAGGCCTTCCTTTTTTAGGAGATGCAAGAACCGTTTTCAGTAACGTTCATCTCACCCGGATTGTCAAGGGGACGAGAGATATTATCTGATATGCTTCACTCTCTGGCTACTTGTGCTGGTGACTTTATTTGAAAGGAACTTGCATGAAGCAGGTGACGCCTTTCCCTTCAGAGGCTTCTATCCAGATGTGTCCTCCATGACGCTCAACAATCTCTTTGCTCACCGTGAGGCCAAGCCCCCACCCTTCTCCAGACATGGCTTCAGCATAAGGAGTGCGATAAAATGGTTCAAAAAGATGTGCTTGCTGCTCTGGAGAAGGCACAGGACCATCGTTATGAACCTGGAGCATGACGTGAGGGGGTTCTATGCTTATGCTGACATGGATTACGGTATTTTCGCGTGCATACGCAACGGCATTGCTCACAATATTGGTAACGACCTGGGAGAGTCGTGTGCAATCAGCCTGCAGGGTGACCGGATCTGAGGGACAGGTGAACGCAATTGAACGTCCTGAAAACAGATGCTGCTCCTCAGTGATCTCACGACAGAGGTTCCCAAAATCACAGGAACCAGGTTGCAATGGGACCTCCTCTGAACGTAAACTACTGAGATCAATCAATGCCTCAACTAAGGCTCGCAACTCCTGCGCCCGAGCCTCAATCTTTTCCACGTGGCTTCTCTCTATATGTGATTCTCTCCCTGCGCTTTCAGCCTTCTTCAGACGGCGCCTGGCAAGTTGCGCTTCCCCCAGGATCGTGGTCAGAGGCGTTCGTAATTCGTGTGCAGCACGCGTGACAAAAAGATCCTTGAGGTGGTTGGCTCTCTCCAGTTGCTGATTGATTGATGTGAGCTCCTGTGCATAAGAATCTATCGTTTGCTTTGCTTCAAGGAGACGCCGGTATTTCACGGCATTGCGAGCTGCGAGAAACGCGATGATGAACTGTGCCACTACGAAGGGTCCAAGCAACATGACATCGTTCCAGACATTTGGGGTCAATAAGCCATATCGGGGAACAACAACGAAGTTGAAGGCCAAAAATCCGAGCACCATCGTGACCAGCGCAGGGCCCACTCCCCACATAAATCCAACGATGACAAACATAAGACAAAAGGGAGTCCAGACGAAATGCGGTCCTCTTACAGGAAGGCTTGCAAGCATTGTCGCAACCACAAGCAAGAGTCCAACGGGATAGCCTAAAATGTGCGAACGCCACCAGGGGAGGGAAGGAGCAGTATGATGATGCGTTGCTCCATGATGCCACAGATACCAGCTGACTCTTTCCAATGCGTGCTTTGCCATAATGTTTGTTTTATTCAGGCCTACTCTATGCGCGGATGTATTATCTGTGTTCAACGAATGTCTCGTTATTTCAGTGTAAGCGAGTCAGCCTCACCGAACCCATTCCTTTCGGACACAGTTGTACGGAGATAACACGTTATCGTGAAGCATACTGTGACTGAGCCTGGGAGATACCAGCCGTTGAGATGAGTATTGCCAGCCGTTCAGGTGGTACAACTTCTTTTAAACAAGGAGAATGGACGATGTTTTGTTAGAATACAAGAGATGAGGAAGGTGCAAGCTGCCAGCATAACCCATTGTGCTAGGCAGCTTGCATCCATGCCAATCAGAAGTCGAGCGTGTTACTCATTGAGCCGGGCCAACCCAGATGGTCTGGATGTTCACAAACTCGCGAATGCCAAACGATGACAATTCGCGTCCATAGCCGCTGTGCTTGACTCCTCCGAATGGCAGACGTGGATCGGATGCTGTCATGCCATTAATGAAGACCCCGCCAGACTCTATCCGACGTGCCAGCTGTTTGCCTCGCTCAATATCACCTGTCCACACGTTCCCACCAAGGCCGTAGATGGAATGATTGGCGACGGCGATTGCCTCCTCGGCATCTTGCACTCTGACAATCGCTGCGACTGGTCCGAACGTCTCCTCCTGGAAGACCGCCATTGTAGGCTGCACATTCGCAAGGATGGTGGGCGCGTAAAAATATCCAGAGCCATCGAGAGCGATGCCACCTTGCAGCACTTGTGCTCCCTGTTGGACGGAATCACGCACCTGCTGATCCAGACCAGTGCGCAGATCGCCACGTGCCATGGGGCCAACCTGCGTCTCGCGCTTCATTGGATCTCCCACGCGCAGGCGCCCGGCAGCTTCGGCAAAGCGATGCTCAAAGGTGTCCGCGATCTTTTCAACCACAATGAAGCGCTTGGCCGCGATACAGCTCTGGCCAGTGTTCTGGAAGCGCGACCGCACGGCGAACTCGACGGCTTTATCCAGGTCGGCATCGGCCAGTACAATGAAAGGATCGGAGCCACCCAATTCGAGCACCGTCTTCTTGAGCGCCTCGCCAGCGGTTCTGGCTACCATGCTGCCAACCGTTTCGCTCCCAGTCAACGTCACCGCAGCCACATGTCGATGCTTGATGATGCCTTCGACCGCCTGTGCTGGCACCAGGAGCGTGCGAAAAACACCCTGTGGGAATCCGGCAGCGCGAAACACCTCTTCGATAGCGAGCGCGCACTGTGGCACATTGCTCGCATGTTTGAGCACTGCGGCATTGCCAGCCATCAGGGCAGGGGCGGCAAAACGGAATACCTGCCAGAAGGGGAAGTTCCAGGGCATGATCGCCAGCACAACGCCGAGAGGTTCAAAAGCGACAAAGCTTTCGCGTGCGTTCGTGGCCACAGGCTCATCGGCCAGGAAGCGTGAGGCATGTTGTGCATAGAACTCGCAGTTCCAGGCACACTTTTCGATCTCGGCCTCAGCCTCAGTGATGGGTTTGCCCATCTCCTCTGTAATAAGCCTGGCCAGGCGTGGTTTGTGCTGTCGCAGGTATGTAGCTGCGCGGCGCACGGGTTCGGCACGCTCCTCAAAGCTGGTAGTGCGCCAGTGCTCGAAGGCCTGTCGTGCCTCTCTCAACGCCATATCAATCTGCTCAGGGGTGAACTCGTTGAACTCGGCAAGCACCTCTTCGGTTGCCGGATTGATAGAATAGATGGTCATGTTTCTCTCCTTTGGTCGCCTGTATTATATCAAGTGAGCAGATGTCAGTGCATTGGCGCCGATGACTCATAGGTAGAGGCAGCGCGTAAGACGAGTGCATCGTGATAACGTGCGCCCACCAGTTGCAAACCGATGGGGAGGCCCGTTGTTGTCATACCGCACGGTACCGAGATAGCCGGTTGCTGTGTCAGGTTGAAGGGATAGGTAAACGGCGTCCAGGTCGACCAGCGGTCTTTCCGCCAGCCCTGTGGCGCCTCGCGCCCCGCTTCAAACGCAGGAATCGGGAGGGTTGGCGTTAGCAACAGATCGAAATGCTCGTGGAATTGGGAGAGCTTCACGGCCAGATGGGATCTGCGCAGGGTCGCGTCCAGGTATACCATCAGATCGTAGGAACTGCCTTCCGCCGCTATTTCCTGCAGGCCCGCATCCATGCCGGCGCGCACCTCCGGCGCGTAGCTGGCGAGTGCCTGAGCCGCGCCCGCGTACCAGAGCACAGTGAAGATGTCGTGGGGGTCATCAAATGGGGCTTCCAGTTCCTCAACATGCGCTCCCAGGGCCTCAAACACATTCGCGGCCTTTTTCACCGCTGCAGCGATCTCGGGATCTACCGGTGTTCTGCCAATGTGTGGAAGGAAGGCGATGCGCAGTCCCTTGACTCCTCCTGCCAGGGCCTGGCTATAGTTCGTGCCATCGTTGGGGAGGGCTGTCCAATCACGGGCATCTGGCCTGGCAATCACATCCATCATTAGCGCCGTATCTGCCACCGTGCGGGTCATGGGGCCAATATGGGACAAGCTGCCGAAGGGGCTTACCGGCCAGACGGGAACCCTGCCAAATGTTGGCTTCAAGCCGACGCAGCCACAAAAGCTCGCTGGTATCCGAATGGAGCCTCCGCCATCGGTTCCCACGGCGAGCGTCGCCAATCCCAGGACAACGGCGACAGCGCTGCCACCACTTGACCCGCCAGCGGTGAGGTTCTCATCCCAGGGATTGCGTGTGATACCGGTGAGCGGGCTGTCGGTTACTCCTTTCCACCCGATTTCGGGCGTCGTGGTCTTACCGATCAGTACTGCGCCACTGCGCCGGAGCGACGCAACAACCGGTGCGTCATCGGGCCAATCCTGGTTTGGATCGATAGCACGCGAGCCACGCAGCGTGGGCCAGCCCCGCGTCAGGATGATATCTTTGATCGCGGTAGGGATGCCATCGAGCACGCCTAGCGGTTCACCGCGCATCCAACGCGCCTCTGAAGCCCTGGCCTGAGCAATGGCGTTCTCAGCATCGACCAGGCAGTAGGCGTTGTAGCGCTGGTTGTAGTGGTCAATACGCTGCAGGAGAGCCTGTGTGAGTTCGACCGGTGACAAGCGTTTGGATTGGAATGCCTCCTTAGCTTCGATCGCACTCAGCAAGGCTATCTCTGATGTCTGGCTCATGTTTATCCTCCATAACAGAGATCGTCGGGCCGCTACTTGTCCGATTGCAAGAGCGACCCCAGACCAGTGTAGCTGCGCCTATCACCGGCCAGGCGCAGCGCTTTCCAAAACGAGACCTGGTTGGCCGTCAGTACGGGCTTGCCAGCCACTTCTTCCAGGCGATCTAACCAGGCAGCGGAGTGAAGCGCTGTATCAGGTAAAAGGATCGCCTGGGCCAGGGGATGGTCGTCGCGCCGTATCATCTCTTCCACCTGTTCCTGCCCCAGTATACCTGCATCTCCTGCGGTCAGGATGTCGTGAATGCCCATGTGGACAACCTCTATCTCTCCCGCCTTGAGAAAATCTTGGAAATAGTTTGAGACCTCTTCTGGATACGTTGCAGAAACAGCGACTCTGTGGATGCCCAGCGCTCTGGCGGCATCTACGAAGGCGAATGAGGTACTTGAAGCGGGCAGCCCTGTTGCCTGGGTTATAGCCTCTACCTGCTGCCGTGCTCCCTCCCAGCCATACACAAAGCTGCCGCTGGTACACGACCAGATCACCGCATCGACTGGCTGGTCGCGCAGCACTCTTGCCCCTTCCAACAGGCGAGGAAGCGCTCCCATATCCAGGAGCACCTCTACACGGTGAGCATCTTCCCCCTCACCCAGCGAGGTGTGAACGACCTGGACGGAGATACCCTGTCCGGCTTTCATCGCCAATAGGGGATAGTCATCCTCGGCCGCATAACCTGGATAGAGAAATCCGAGCCGGGGCTGTTTTGTTTCTTGCTGTATCATGATCCGCTCCTCCTGATCACGTCATCAGATAGCAAACAGACGCTGATCTGGTAAATCGACGGAGATATTGGCAGCCTTCAGTGCAGACCAGACCGTCACCTGATTGGCCGAGATCACGGTTTTTCCAAGCTCGTGCTCCAGCGTTGAGATGACTTCTCTCGTACGCAGGTTGGTACAGCTGATAAAGATGGCCTCGGCATCTGCACAGTCCGCAGCCCTGACAAGGCGATTCACCGTGTCAGGCGTGAGGCGAAAGATGTCGCTTTCCAGTCCCAGGAAGGCGCAGGATACGACCCCAAAGCCAGCTTCGCCCAGAAAATCGACGAGGCGTGTGGTGGTAGAGGCATTGTAGGGCGTGGCCACGGCAATACGCCTGACCGCTAAAGCGGTGAGAGCCTCTAGCAGTGCACCGCTCGTCGTCAAGGCTTGTTGTGCGCCTCCAGCAAGTATAGCTTGCCGACAACGTTCCTCACCGACGAGACCATGCACATAGCTCCCCGATGTGCAGGCAAAAGCGGTTACAGCGGGGTTGGCGATGACCAGTTCCCGTGCTGCCGCTGCCAAAACTTCATCTTCGCTTACGCGAGCTGCCATACCAATGCCGACCCGCTCGTCGAGGAAGGGGGTGCGTGTGATGTATAAAGGGACATTGGCGGGTATCCATTCCCAATACTCCTGATCCAGCACGAAGTCGTAGGGAGCAATCAGCCCGATGCCGTCTGGTCCTTTGTTCGTCTCTAGCTCGACCTGGGCTGACAGATCTCTGAGCGAGAGCGATGGGAAGTGGCTCATCTGGAATTGGACTCCTGGTACTCATAACGCGAGAGTATCAGGCGTTCATCGATTGCTCCTGCGTACCAGATATCGTGGCCCGCTTTTGCCATGTCTTCAAGGCCTTCGACGATGCTGGCGAAGACATTGCCGACAACCCACCCGACATCTGCATTGAGCAAAAGGTTGTTGCGTCCGTAAAATACGGCCAGATCGATGACGCCTGGCAGGTCCTGTACCCCCTTCTCTTCTTTGAACTGGCGGTCAAGCGTGCCCGATGGGAAGGAGAAATAGCAGAGATCGCCCGGTATCGGCGTCACGGTAGGGTTTTCTATGCCAGGTTCGGTCTGCGCGAAACGCGGGACGATGATATAGATCTCGTTGCGTGCGTACTTCGCGTGGTAGACGGGACCCTCTTGAGGCAGTGCTTCCCAGATAGCCGCGCACGTCTTGGGAGCATCTTCTTCCAGCAGCCGTGCGATGCACGAGACACCGCGCTTTTCCAGAGAGATTTTCATGTACTTCGTCACTCGTTTGCCTCCTTGCTCTCTCGGTATGGCCAGAGCGCCTGTACGCCGGTCATATATCCCTCGCTGGAGATATGGTCTGGCCATACCGGCTCTTCTTCAGTACAATCAAGCAACCTTTCTTGCAGGGTGAGAAAGATTCTCCGCCCTAATGATCTGTGTGTTCTATGGTTTCCAGAGCGTGCTCAAGGATATTGAGCCCCTGATTGACATCTTCGTCAGTACACACAAAAGGCATATGCAGGCGGACCACGTTATCGTAGAGACCTGACTTGAGAATAATGAGGCCGTGCTGGTGACAGGCCCGCAGCACCTGAGTGGTCCACTCGGGAGCAGGCTCCCTGGTTGTTGGGTCCTTTACCAGTTCGATGGCCAGCATGGGTCCCAGGCCACGCACCTCGCCGATACAGGAGAAGCGCTTCTGCATTTTTTCGAGGCGGGGACGTGCCAGTTGCGCGATCGCCCGGGCCCGTTCTAGCAGCTGTTCCTCTTCAAAGACATCAAGCACCGCGAGTGCCGCTGCGCAAGCAACGGGGTTGCCACTGTAGGTGCCCCCCACTGAGCCTGGCCTGGGAGCATCCATGACATCTGCTCGCCCGATTACCCCACTCAGGGGCAGACCAGCTGCGATGGACTTGCCAACCAGGAGCAGATCAGGCTCGATCCCGTGATGCTCGATTGCGAACATTTTGCCTGTGCGGCCATATCCCGTTTGGATCTCATCTGCCACAAAAAGGATCTGGTGTTCATTGCAGAGCTTGCGCAGTTCGAGAAGGAATCGTGGCGGGGGCACAATGAAGCCCCCTTCTCCCTGCACTGGTTCCACGATCATCGCCGCGACCTGCCGTGGGTCTACCTGGGTGCGGAATACATGATTCAATCGAGCCAGGGCATCGTCGACACAGGCTTCTGTGCTGCCTGGGTAGCGGTAGGGATAGGGGTAGGGTGCCAGGAAGACCTCGGGAGCGAAGGGGCCGAAGCCATCTCGATAGGGATGAACCTTACCAGTCAGGGACATCGTGAGGAGGGTTCTGCCATGAAAGCTGTTCTGGAAGGCCAGCACAGCGCTGCGTCCTGTGGCGGCGCGAGCGATTTTCACGGCGTTCTCGACGGCCTCGGCGCCACTGTTCAAGAACAGAGCTTTCTTGGGAGCTGATCCTGGAACAAGGTTGGTGAGACGACGTGCCAGGTCTATATAGGGTGGATACATAGCGACTGAGAAGCAGGTGTGCAGGAAGTTGTCTACCTGTGCTTTGACTGCCGTGACTACTTTCGGATGACAGTGTCCCACGGCGAGCGTTCCGATACCAGCGGCGAAATCCAGGTAGACATTGCCATCCACATCTTCGAGGTGGGCTCCTCGTCCCCTGGTAGCAAATATTGGTACCGTGCTACTGACCCCGCGCGCGACATAGCGCTCCCGCTGTATCAGTTGTTCGCGATTGGCCAGTCCGGGCCAATCAGCTGCGTTGGTGCCAACTTCTAGCAAGCGATCTTGAATAGACACAAGCATCTCCCTTTCTTGTCTACTGTTATCTTACATACATCGATTTTTCAGGGGTAGCGTCTCGCTAAAAAGCATTCCCCTTCCGGGCACGATGCAGAACGTCCTGAACCGTTGGTGCATCGTGCAGCAGGATCGTTTGCATCTCCGTATATGCCGGGGTATCCATAATGGTGTAATGATCCTTGAGCGCCTGCCGTGTCCGTTCTACATCGCGCGCCTGGATAGCGTCAAGAATCTTCTGGTGAGCCGAGACCTCCCAGAACTCACGGCGGTTTCTATTCGGTGGTATCGAGCTGAGTGTCACAACATGCTGTAACGGTCTGAGCATAAATTCAAGGGCGGGTAGGTTGGTAGCTCGCAGCAAGTCGAGATGAAAGGCCAGATGTTCATCCTGGACGCGCTGCCAATCACTGTTCTCAAGCGCTTCCGTAAATGCAGCAATATCTGCGGCTAACCGCTGGATATCGTCTTCGCTGGCATATTGTGCGGCGATCGGACAAATCCCGATCTCGATCGCTGCGCGAGCCTCTACGACATCACCGATGGTAAGATCGGAACGGAGCAGGTAGAGAATTAATGCTTCTGCTACGGTGCTCTCGCCAGGAGGATCGACGATGGTACCCTGGCCATGTTGGACACGCACCAATCCACGTGCTGAAAGGGTGCGCACCGCATCCCGGACCACGCTGCGGCTTACTCCAAAGGCCTGGCAGAGTTCGGCCTCAGTGGGCAGCTTTTCCCCGGCTCGTAGCTCACCGCTGAGGATAAGGCGCTCAATCTCGGCGATCACCCGATTACTTAGTTTCGTTGCGTCAATCCTCGGTGTGATCTTACTTAAGACATCAGGAACATCAGCCATATTGAACTGATCCCCCTTTTAATTGATAGAGATTATAGTGTTGTAAAGCACAGCACTGATATGATGTATGATGTCTTATGTATAGCATGGGCCACGAAGATTTGTCAAGGGCTTGACCGCCAATCTGGAGCATGATATCATACATATGATGTCTTATGTCTATTGTTAGTATTGTCTTGTAGCGGCCCGGTATTGATTGGGAAGGTCTGGAAGAAACGATGCAAGAACGGCTCAACGGGAAAATCGCCATTATCACTGGTGCGACGTTAGGGATCGGTAGGGCAACGGCGGAGCGGTTTGTGGCCGAAGGGGCAAAGCTGGTACTGGTTGCGCGACATGCGGAGACTGGCGAAGAATTGGTATCAATCCTGGGCAAAGACAGGGCTCATTTTGTCGCTGGAGACGTCGCTGATCCTGCTACTGCCGCTCGGGCTGTTGCCGTTGCGACCACGCTCGGTCATCTTGATGTGCTTGTCAACAATGCTGGTGTTGATTTCACCAGTGATCTGCTCGAAACGTCCCTGGAGGATGTAAGGCGAGTCATCGAGGTTAACTTCATTGGCGCCTTTCTGATGCTGAAGGAGGCTGCTCTGGCCATGCGTCGTAGTGGCAAAGGCGGGTCGATTATCAATGTGACCTCGCGGCTTGCCTCTGTGGGTGTACCAACGATGACTATCTATGGAGCCTCTAAGGGCGCTTTGCTGAGTTTAACGCGTGGCGCTGCGATCGACCTGGCGAGGGACTCCATCAGGGTGAATGCCGTTGCACCCGGCCTGACCCAAACGCCGCTCTTTGAGGCGTGGCTCGCGTCTCAACCTCAGCCAGAACAGTTCAAAGAAGCGACGGTAGCGACGATTCCCCAACGTCGTTTTGCGACTCCAGAAGATGTGGCTTCGGCCATCCTGTATTTCGCTTTGGATGAATCTGCCCATGTGACGGGCGCATCTCTCGCGGTTGATGGAGGTTATACCGCAGCATAATAGCTTCTGTTCCTCGTATCGCCTGCATATCTCGTGTGGTTGCACTTTTTAGGAAGGATTCGAACCATCATGCACGTTGAAGTGTTCCCAGAAGAAGAATACGCCGCGCGGCTCAGACGTATGCGCGCTCGGATGGAAGAGGAAGGCCTCGATGCCTGTTTGCTGTCAGCACCAGAAAATATTTACTACCTGGTGGGGCTGAACCACTGGGGATACTTTGGTTTTCACCTGTTGATTGTCCCGCGTGAAGGCAAACTGGTCCTCATCGCCCGCAACGTGGATGGCGCGACAATTAGAAACCAGCTCGCGTCACGAGTCGAATTCTGCGGTTTTCAAGATAGTGAATTACCGGCTCAGGTCGCCGCTGCGGCACTTAAGAAAAAGGGGCTGAGCGGGCGCCTACGGTTCGGCATGGACATGGGAACACTCTACCGCTCATATATTGATACTAAAGAGTTAATGGACCGTTTGCCCGGGGTAGTGTGGCACGACTCGCACCACTTTATGAACACGCTGCGGTTTTCCAAGTCCAGACTGGAGCTGGCGGCTGTTCGGCAAGCTGCCGTCATATCGCAACGCATGATGGAGGCTGCCATCAGGATGACGGCACCGGGCGTTCACGAAAATG
>JAFMRP010000072.1 GCA_017354095.1 Ktedonobacteraceae bacterium | reverse complement strand
CCAGCCGAATCAGCATATCTCGCTGGCTATCGAATACGAACAGGACAACCAGCTGCGCCCGGCTGCTGCGCCGGACATGATCCAGCAGCAGGCGACGAGCACGGATTGCGTTGGTTTCACGCTGTAGCTGTGAAATGAGCAATAGCAGGCGATCAGCGGCTGACATTTTCTGGCTTGCTCCCATAACGATGGTTCTTTTCCCATTTCCATCATACTCCGCACAAGAAAACGGCCGAAACTGCCTGTTTGCATAAAACAACCTGAAACGTTTTGAGACGTAAAATTTGACAATGAGGCTAATCTAGTTGTATGATAGCTTTCGATATGCAGCATTCTGTGTATGGCAGTGCCGGCAAAATGTGCCACACAGCGAGAGAAAGGGGGTACCATGCCGCAAGATGACGGGCAGTCAACAATCCGGCGGCGTAGTATCACAGGAGGGCAGGAACAGCGTCAGCCACGCTATCCTAAATCAATGGAAAGGAACGTGCCGCCCAGGACGGATGACCCCTTCAGCGAGGACGATCTTTTCCCGGATGGCCCACGCACCAATACCAGCGTCGTACGCTATACTGGCCCCTCAGGCCAGATACAACGGACACCCGGCGCGCTCTCCACAACCGGAGGAATTCCCTCACGCCGTCAAACCGGAACCAAAAACTCCCCACGCATACCCCGTTCTACAACAACCCAGCAACACCCCAACAACCCGAAATCCCATAAACGCGTCCATTGGCTGCTGCCCCTGGGCGTTGGCATGGTAGCAATGCTGGTTCTGTGGATGGTAGGCTCTACCATCGTCTCGTGGGGCGTGCAGCGCTATTACGATATGCGCTACGGCAACCCCCGCACTTCTCAAACCGATGCCGTCGTTGGGCACAATCACGATAGCGAAACCCATAAAAGCCACTTTATCGCCGTCAACTTGAATCGCCAGGCGGTCGTGGTCGAATTTATGGGCGGCGATCCCGCGAAAGCGAAAAGCTACATTGCCCCGGTCTATATCGATGGCCCCGGCGGCGACCAGGCTCCCATCGATCTCGAATTTCGCGATGTGACCGGCGATGGCAAGAAAGATATGATTATTCACGTGCATCTGCCCAACCAGGATCAGGTTTCGGTCTTCGTTAATGAAGGCACCCAGTTCAGACCTTCCAATGGCAACGATAAAGTGCATATCTGACACACGACAAACAGAAGGAGCCTTCTACCGCCGGTGGTAGGAGGCTCCTTCTGTTTGTATGACGTTTTATGTAAACCATGCTGAAAAAAAAGAGGGCAGGCACACGCTAGCGGAAAAGATCCTGGTAGTGTTCCGCCACAATCTCGTCAGGGAAGAAACGCAGCATGTTGACTATCGCCAGGGCAAAGGCCAGCCAGTCAATTCCAGCATCGATAGGGATACCCAGGATTGTTCCCGCCACCGGCAGCACCAGGCCCATGACAAATTCACCCAGTAGATCAGGAAACAATAGCACGACCAGCAGTCCACCAGCCACACCAATAAACAGCCCTTTGCGCGCGAGAGGAATACGCCGGTCACCGAGCAGCCTGCCGATCAGTTTGATCGTTCTGATGAAGTGAAAAAAGAGATCCCACCCCCTGGGTCGCTCTAAAACCTTCAGGCGCTTCTCCTTTACTGTCTGCTGCTCCATGCTATGCTCCTTCCGTTTTGCCGTAACTGTAAATAATACGCATAGCATGTCAGCCTGGTTTTAGCGATGCAGCCAGACCGGAATAAGTAGCTGCAAAGCGTATTCGATATGCCACACTGTGAGCCCGATCGTGACCAGTGCCAGGCTGACGTGCAGCATTCGCCAGTAACGAATCATATAACGGTAAATCTGCTCCCGCCTGAGCGCGTGCTCGACACGTTGCAACTCACTCAGGCTTTCCTGCACTCCCGGCAGCAGCGTTTCTGGCTTCGTCAACTGGCTCCGGCGGTCAGGCACAAAGCGATAGGACACCGTGTCTCGCTGGATCTCCTGCGGCGTGTCGTCGAGCGCAATATAGGCCAGGTCCCACGGCGTATGCAGCGTCTTCATCGCCAGCTGCTGCCGCCCGGACTTCGCCTGCTCCACCGTGGGAACACTGGTGGCATGCAGCTTCTGCGTATGATATGTCACGATGGATTGAACGTCGCGCGTGATCGATTCGATGCGATCCTCACCCTGCAGTGTGAGCGCCTGCGCTACCTCGCGGGCAATGGCACGCGGTAACTTGCGATCCAGCACGCGACCGGCAATACCGCTGATTGCCAGAGCAATCATACCGTAAAGCGCATACGTACCCGTGCGAGGATTAAAATTGCCAAAAGAATGCATGAAGAGCAAACCCAGTGCGATGATGGCGAAGCCAATATGCCAGTTAAGCCAGGCGTTAAGCCTGCCCACTCCCCGCTTGCGCGAACGACGATACAGGCTATAGTGCAGTGCTGCCAACAACATGAAGCCTGTACCGGCAAAGGCAAAGCTGTAGCCAATGGCACTGTCAGGCGTCGGATCACCCACCCGGACATTCCAGGCATAGAGCCCTCCTGCCCCCGCAAGGACCAGCAGAACCGATACGACGGTGAACCATGGAGCACTGGCTGCTTTCACTCTTCTCCCTCCTGACGTAACAGGCGCACCTTGAGCCACATCATCATTGCATCACGATGTAGCCCCACCGGACAGGGCGCGACACAGGCGCTGCATTGATAACAGTCCCGAGCAAAGCGCGCCACTGGTTGCGAGATTTCACCCCTCAACGTCTCACGGTTGAGTACATCAATCGTAATTGGCTCGGCCAGGGCCGGACAGGCCAGTAGACACTCGTTACATCCAATGCAAGCTCGTATCTCCTGCGCTACCTGTGGGGCGGTTTTGTGCAAGAGTACAGGTGTGGGTTTGAGCATCTTCTCTCCTTACTCTCCCGTTCTGTATGACCATAAGTTGCGCCAGGGCCTCGGCTGCTCCTGCCTGCTCTCAATCGGCAGCTCCTCTTTTGTCTGTAATGGCGGCAGGTTACCGCTGAAAACGTTGATCTCCTCATCATCGAGCGCTGTCAGGTCGTACTCGTCGGTGTGATACCGGCTGGTAGGTGCCATCCTGGTGATGTAGCTATCAGTCGGCAGGGGCGACGGACCTGCGGGCTGCGGCTGCGAGCGCGGGGCAGGCAGGGCGCGCGTTGTTCGCACACCAGCCTCGATGCTCTGAACGAGCTCAGGCAGCTTCCTCGTCGCGATGATTTTTTCGGCTGCCCGCGAGCGCAAGCGCGAGAAATAATGCTGCGCATCAAAACGACCCTTGAGCAGCGCTTTGGTGATATCACGTACTTCGTGCCCTTCGTCGATAATACGCTTGATCGCCAGGCTGTCCGGCTGCGTGGCGCCCAGCGAAAGATAACCCACCAGCCGGTCATCGAGCAAACTGAGACGACGATAGCCGCCCTGACTGCTGTCGGTGAGCGTGATGACGCGCGGATCTTTGCTCTGTGGCTCGCCCACACTGAGCATAGAGAGCTCGCCCAGGTGCGTTGCGTGCCAGTTGACGCCAAAGGGCTGCTTTGCCAGGTCGCTCTGACCAGCCAGCATCGCTCCCGCAATACGCCCCTGATGGACGGCGGCATACCACTGCGCACGCGGTTCGTATCTGCCCGTCTGCGGGTTCTTCAGCGCCGCCACGTCGCCGGCAGCGTAAATATCACGCGCACTACTGCGTAGCTTATCATCGACAATGATGCCGTTTTTATGCTGAATCGGTATGGTGCAGTGCTCAACCAGCGTGGTGATCGGCTGTGTACCTGTGCAGGCCAGCACAAGCTGGCAGGGGATCATTTTCTGATGATTGGTAATTACTCCCACGACGCTGCCAACACGCCCTACGATTCCTGCCACTTCTGTCTCGGTGTGGATGATGATACCGCTGCGCCGGATATGGCTCAGTACCATCTCGGAGGCACTTTCATCCAGCATGTTGCGCATAAACGTCGCGCCACGAATCAACCAGTGGACGCGAATACCCCAGTAGTGCAACCCCATTACTGTCTCAATCGCGTGCGCGCCACCTCCAATAACCACGGCCTCCGCCACTTCACCGATACGCCTGCGCAGATCCAGGTAATCTTGCAGACGATGCAGCGTCATTACACCATCGAAACTACGCCCCGGTAAATCAGACGGCAGCCCCTGAGGCTTACTACCCGTCGCGATCAACAAACTCCCGTAGCCGAAGGCATAATTCCCGCTGAATTTGACATATTTGCTGCGCGCGTGGATCTCTTCAACGTGCGCCATGACGACGTGGATACGCTGCTCACGCTCGGTTCCTGCGGGATAGGCCAGCAGCTGCTCTCGCGTGAGCTTTGCTATGGCGAACTGTTTCAGGGCAGGCGTGTTGATGGTAGGGTGAACCTGATCGGTAATGATCGCAATACGCTTATCTGGAGTGTACTGGCGCGCCTCCACGGCTGCCGTCAATCCCGCGATCCCATTGCCGATGATCACAATATCTGCACCATCTAACTGCACTCTGCTCATAGTCCCCCCTGCTGTGTCGATCAAGTGTTGAGGATGACGCTGCTTCAATCAACGTCCATGGCGATCAAAACATTGCCCGGACCGGTGATGAAATAGACATCAGTGTGCGCACGTTCAGTCAGGTGGCGCTGCATGTGGCTTAACTGGAAACGACAGCGATCCTGGCAGAGGAAACGTAGCGCTGGCCCCTTGTCGACTTTCAGCGTGAAATCGCTTCCTGTGGGGTTAATAGCTGTAATAATGCCCGCTTTATGCGCTACTGCGATACCATGCTTGAGCGCCGGACCACCCAGAACCACCAGGCCAATACTGACCAGGGACAACAAACCCACCAGCGCTAAAATCCTCACGAGCGCGTTTGCGCGTAGTATTAAAGTTCCCATCTAACTTTTATGTACGCTGCTTATCGTGCTAATAAACAAGCGCTTCTCTCTTTTGTTGATAGGATGAACGCTGCCTGACATTATATGCGTTGATATATCGATACTCACCTACTTGTAGTATTGTATATCAGAATATACACGACCTTGCTTGCTGGGGGGACTTTGTAGCCTGAATGTCTTATTGTTGGTGTTACATTTTTTGACCGGCTATAGAAATGAGGTAGGCATAGCCGCAAGCATAAGGCTGCTGCAGCTCATGTCTTGCTTGCTGAAGGAGCCTATCATACAGGCCTGGAGCAAAAATGGCACTGACCTGCGGCCTGGCCAGAGACAGCAGCTCAAATACTGCTTCACGTGGAACGGCAGGCTGCTTGCAGCATCCCATGTCTAACGCGTGAATGCTATACGTTACACTCTTGAGTCCGGCTGCCAGAAAGTGTTTGTAGAGATAGATGGCTCCTTCCAATCTCTCCGGTGAGCAAGCCCGCTCAATCATTTCAATGAGCTGGTTGTATGCCGGGCTGGAGCTCTTTCCGGGGATGATACCGATAAGATGAAGCCAGCCACCCTGCCCGGCAAGACGCGCCATTTCCGCGATCAATGCGTCCCACTCGCGTGGCTCCAGAAAGCCCTGGCTGCACATATGAACCAGGTCAAATGTACCGCTGGCCAATGATTGGCTGTCTTTCATGTGGTGGATGTAAAGGTGCGAGGCCTGCTGCCAGCGCGCGCGCATCAGTGCTCTGTGTACTCTTTCAGGCCGCGCATCAATACTGGTGACGCTTATGTGTTGGTAACGCTTTACCATACTGACAGCCCAGATTCCCCCGGTACTGCCAATATCCAGCGCTGTACTCACCTCGTGAAGCGGGATGGAATGATGCACCAGCCCACCAAGCGCTGCCGCTATCTCCTGCTGCAGCCTCTCCAGCGGGTCTGGCGTAAGCTCAATTTCATCCAACGGTGTCCGCTCTTCCATCAGGCGTCCTTCATGGTTTGCTCGCTGTAATATTCGTCAACATACCAATGGCGCAATAGTCCAGGCACGCGGTCTCTTTACGCACCTCGGTAATCATCTCAGCCAGCTCCCTTCCCTGACCACTACCAGCCTGCTCGATGAGCTGTGAGATGCACTGG
This sequence comes from Ktedonobacteraceae bacterium, assembly GCA_017354095.1. Lineage (GTDB taxonomy): Bacteria > Chloroflexota > Ktedonobacteria > Ktedonobacterales > Ktedonobacteraceae > Bu33. The sequence continues at coordinate 4,848 of JAFMRP010000072.1, read as the reverse complement.
TCGTGCAGCAAAACGGTGCTGGCGTACTTGCGCCCATGATCATACCGCTGGTTTCCCAGGTCAATGGGGTGGAGCGTGTAACGGATACGCGTGTATCCAGCCTCTGCCAGCAACCCTGGATAAAGGAGCGATGGACTGTGGCTGGCTTCGGTTGATGCGCGCATATATTCGCACAGACAATTGAGTGCCGGGCTGGAACTTGCCCCCACGTCAAATATTCTCAGCTGTATCCACCCTCCCGGTCGCAATATTCGCCAGAACTCACGCAGTACCCCGGTCCGATCGTGAACGATGGCAAGTGCATCATCACACCAGGCATGAATACAGTCAAAATAGTCGCTGGCATAGGGCAGCCGCTCCATGGTGGATACTCCATCGAAGCGCAGGTTTTGAATACCCCCAGCGCGCGCATCGGCCCTGGCCAGGCGCAGCAGCGCTAATCGTTGATCAACCCCGGTCACCTGCAGATGGGGATAGGCCCGCGCCAGGTCAATGGCCCACGCTCCCGGACCACAAAAAGCGTCCAGCACCCGTTTCAGTCCATGTAACGGCATCACTGGAGGCAACAGCATCCCCGTTTCTCGCTGCAAAAGACGCTGCAGAAAGCGCAGTCCGGCACCAGTGACCGTTGCCTGTACGGAAATATCCCGTTTCTCGCTGATCTCACCCTGCACTGCACCCTTCCCCCTTTCCTACCTTTCGCTGCGCCGCCCATAGACGGTCGTTATCGTTCCCCAACCACACAGATCAGGCGCCTGGATCTCTTGCTGGGCCCGGGCCAGCAGCGCGTCAAAGCGCTTCTCGCTGAGGAACCGCAACTGCACTACCTGGACCTTATACTGCCGGAACTGGCTCATCATCGCTGCGAGAAAGGCCTGGCCCGCTTCGCCACTCAGAAAGCCCATATCCGCCGGGTACAGCTCATAACCAATCTCATCAAAGGGCGCCTGGTGGAGAATGCTATATAATCGCTGCGGCGCCCCGTATGACATACCAGTGGTCTCCATGTTCAGCTTGAGCTGCCGCAGCGCCTGTAACGTCACACGATGTAGCTCCATACAGGCCGAACTGGCAATCTCGTCCACCTCAAATTCGACGAATGTGATCCATCCCCCCACTTTGAGCGTACGCGTACATTCCCAGATGAATTTTGGCCACTGCTCCGGCGTGATAAAGGCCGCTCCGCGTCGCATATGCACCAGGTCAAAATAGTGGTCCGGGGTGGACAGCGCCTGGAGAAAGTCTGTCTGGCGCAGCTCGACCTGGCGCAGAGCACTGATCTCGTATCGCACCCGCGCTTCCTGCAACGCTTGCTCACAATAGTCTATGCCGTAAATATGCATGTGCGGATAGCGCCGGGCAAGCTGAAATATCCAGTCACCTGCGCCACAGCCAAGATCAAGTACGTTCTTCACTGCGCTCAGTGGGATGATCTCGGGCAACAATCTCCCCTCCTGCGCCTGAAGGAACGCCTGGTGCAACCGCGTGTTCAGCGCCATGTCGTTGTGTTCATGTGCCTTTGATGCCGGGTAGGCGGCTCCCCGTTTCCGCACCATCAGTGGTTCTCCTATCCCTGAGCCTTTACTGCGGCGATGGAAAGCAGCGTTCCCGCAGCGTAATACGTAGCGCCCTGCGTATCCCGCAGCTTCTGGACCGTCACCGCGTCAAACTCTTCATCACTGATCAGATTACTACCAACGAAAGCCTGCTTGTTTTGCTGTATCTCACTTAAAAATAACTGGCAGCAGGCCCGTCCTGCGCCATTTTTCCAGCCGCCGAAGTTCACCGGGCTGAGTGTATAGACGATTCGCTCGAAACCAGCCCGGCGCAGCAGCGGTGGCAGATACGCTCCGTGAAAAAGCGAGCCCGCCTGCTCGGAGAAAGCATAGCCCTGGGCACGAAAGAACTGTTCGAGCATTTGCAATAAACGATAATACGCATTACTGGAATTTGCCCCCAGCGCGAGACAGGCCAGGCTGATCGTTCCTCCCGGCCGCAAAACACGCCAGTAGTCTCGCAGAACGACCGGCCATTCGCTCGGACGCAATACTGGCAGGAACAGGAAAAAGTGCAGCAGATCAAAGGTGTTGTCAGCAAAGGGCAGCGGCTGATCAATCTGATGCGTGGCGAAGTGTGCATGCCTGATGTCCCCTACGCTGGTATGCTGCTGCGCGACCTCGATGAAGTGGGGCATACTGTCCAGCCCCGTTATATCCACGTCTGGATAAGAGAGGGAAAAATCTATCGCCCAGGCTCCCGTGCGACAATTGAGGTGTAATATCCGCTTGTACGCGCTTGCATGGATGGTCGATGGAAGCAAGCCCTGCTGAGCCTGTACGAGGTGATAATGCAGCACCTGCTCCATAACGCCAACAACTGTTCTTCCTCCAGAGCTGCTCATGCTTCTCTCCCCCTGCTCCCCTCCGCCCCTGTGGGCGGCATACCTATCAAACAAAGGTTGCCCGAATGAGTAAGGAATATGCCCACAAAAAAATAGAGAACAATCTATAGCATAAATGAAGAAATCGTTACATGTCAAGCACGTAGAGAAATGAGCCCTCTCTGCGCTGCCAATGCCACCGCCTCGGTACGATTGGTCGCCCCCAGTTTGCTCATAATCGAACTGACATGGAATTTCGCGGTACGCTCGGTGATTACGAGGGTAGAAGCAATCTCCTTGTTGGGCATACCCTGGGCCAGCAGGCGCAGCACCTCCAATTCGCGCTCAGTCAGATCTTCCACATGCGCCAGGTGCGCCAGAGGAGGAATGGAGGGCGTGGCATTGCGCTGCTGACCCATATGCAGCAGCAACTTGGAAGCAACAACTGGCTGCAGCAGCGAACCACCCTCCATGGCAACATGAATAGCTCTGAAGATCTCCTCGCGCGGGGCATCCTTTAGCATATAACCATTTGCCCCTGCCTGAATAGCATAAATAATACGCTCATCGTCATCAAAAGCGGTAAAGACGATGATGCGAGGTGAATCTGGCTGCTGCCGCAGGCGCCGGATCGTCTCCACCCCATCCATCACAGGCATCTCCAGGTCGAGCAGCAGAATATCCGGCTGCACCCTGGGCGTCATGCGCAAAACCTCTTCACCGTTGGCACATTCCGCGACGACCTCAAATTCTGGCTGGGTCTCCAGCAGCGTGCGCAGACCTTCACGCACTATTGGATGATCGTCGGCGAGCAAAATGCGCACCATAGCCTTAACCTTTCTGCTAATACCACGCTCTCCCCTGCTGACCCAACGGAAATCCGGTGCAGTGACTCGCTTGCAGCCCTCGGCTTGAGCAGAGGGAGCCCGCAGGCCACTCACCGATCTCGTGCCCTTCGTCGCCCATATCCCCTCTTATTTTTTCTGAAACTTCATTTGTAAACCTTCATCAGGCGGCGAGAAATGAAGAGCAATGAGAACTTTCAAAAGTCCCGCGACACTGGTTGGGGATCAATGACAACAGTTTACCACATTGGCTACAGTTGTGGAGTCTTCACGCAGTGAGGTAGAGGACCTGTCTCAATGCAGTGAGGTGGAGGACTTGTCTCAATAAGGCACTTCGACCGCGATACATGTCCCGGTTTCGGGCTCACTCTCAATACAGAGATGCCCCCCCATAAGCTTGACACGCTCGGCCATACCGGTCAGCCCGAAATGGCCCGGGCTCTGATTCACCTCGCCGGGATCAAAGCCCTTCCCGTCATCACGCACAATCAGGTAGACACATTGTTCCTTGCCGTCCAGTATGACCTCGATATGCTCCGCGCCAGAATGCTTGAGCGCGTTGGTCAGCGCTTCCTGCGCAATACGGTAGAGCGTGACTTCAACACGCGCTGGCAATACCGGAAAATTCGTTGATGGCCGCGACCTGAACTGAACATGAATCGTCTGCGCCTGCTGCTCGTGCTGCACCAGTTCGGCCAGCGCCTCTACCAGCGTGCGGTCTTGCAGCGGCGCGGCCCGCAGATCCATCACCGAACGCCTCGCCTCTTCCAGGTTCCCACGTGCCAGCTTGAGTGCGCGCTGGATTGCCTCGTGTGCGCGCTCTGGCCGCGTTTGTGACAGCGCATCTGCCGTCTCCAGTTGCAGCGCAATCGCGGCTAGCCCCTGCGCCAGGGTATCGTGAATCTCGCGCGCGAGCCGATTACGCTCCTCGGTCGTTGCCAGGCGCGTAGCCGAGCGTGTATGCTCCGCCGAGATCCGCGCACGCTGGATCGCCAGGCCAATCTGATCACTAATAATGTGAAGCAACTGCAGCTCCTGCGGCTCCAGTTCACGCCAGCCTTCGCTGGCCACGTTTAATACTCCCAGCCGCGTGTTTCCAGCGTAAATGGGCACGCTGGCATGGAAACGCAGACCCAGCGCGGTAGGATCACTATCACGCTCGGCGTTTTTCAGCCTGCTGCAGCGCAGCACATCAACATTCCCCGCACCCTCCAGGCTGCCGCTCAAAAATGTATCAAGGCAGAGACAGGAGCCAGTCATACGCTCGGGATGATCGGACAGGTACGGAGGAAGTGCCTGTGAAGCCGCCAGGTAGGTATGACCCTGCTCATTCAGTAACCATACCCACCCGGTCTTCATGTCCAGCAACTCTGTCACCCGCGCCAGTACCCCCTGAAGCGCCTCGTGAACATCTACCTGGTGATTAAGATAGCCCGCGATATCATACAGAATCGCAAGGTCGCGATTGCGCCGCAGCAGGGAAGTCGTTTCTTGTGCTCGATCTTGATCTTTTTCGTTATACATATTACCTACCAGACGCCCCTGACTCACAATAACATATCCTGACAGTACTGTGTGAGTATATCACATCGTCCTCTAGACAGCCGTCCCCTCCACCTGGCA
>JAFMRP010000568.1 GCA_017354095.1 Ktedonobacteraceae bacterium | reverse complement strand
GGCAGCGCAACCGCTCACGCAGGAGGAAGTGCGAGCGCTGCCTTTTATCATGGCGCGTGTCCCGTTATACTGGATTGCCGAGGCCTGTTTCCTGCCTGATCCTGTGCAGAAAATCATTGGCCAGGAAGAGAAGATTGGGGATGCCGCATGGCTACTTGAGCATCGCGACGAGATAGTGGAGATGCTGGTATAGGGTGTGGGTTTCGAGGCCCGGATACGAGATCACCCGGGTCTCGAACGTGTTTGTTAGCGGGCTCCTGCTCCTTTGACGATGCGTCCGGGGGTCGCGCCTGTATGCTGGCCGTTCTGGATCACGCGTGTGCCGTTGACCCAGATGTCGCGAATGCCCGTCGAGAGCTGGTGTGCGTCCTCGAAGGTCGCGTGGTCCGTGACCGTCGCGGCATCGAAGAGCACCAGGTCGGCGTAGTAGCCCGGGCGCAGCAGCCCTCTATCGCGCAGGCCGAGCCGCGCAGCCACCGCACCGCTCATCTTGCGGATCGCATCTTCCAGCGTCAGCAGTTTCTCCTCGCGAACGTACTTCCTCAGCACGCGTGGGTAGGTGCCGTAGGCGCGAGGATGTGTCGGGCCGCGCTCCTTCGCCCAGGCCGGGTCCACGCCGCCTGCGTCCGTCGAGACCGTCACCCATGGCTGTCGTAGTCCCCGCGCTACATTTGCCTCGTCCATGCTGAAGTAGATCGTGAAGATGCGGTGACGCTCGGAGAGGAGGAGATCGAACACGGCGTCGAGCCAGTGCTGGTTGCGCATCTCCGCAATCTCTGAGAGCCGCTTGCCCGCGTATTGCAGATTCTCAGGCTTCTCAAAGCCGATTGGCATCACTCGCGCGGGTCCAAGGCCGTGAGCCATCGCCTCCCAATTGTCGGAGGGCGCCAGCACCTCGGCGCGAACACGCTCCTGGATGGCGGGATCGGCCAGGCGCTCGAAGAAGGTCCCGCCCTCGGCCAGCCAGGGAGGTAGTACAGAGGTCAGGCCGGTGCCGGAGCCGGGATAGGGGTACATATCGGCTGTAACGTCCTGACCGGAGGCGCGAGCGGTCTCAATGCGCGCGATGGCTTTGGCCATTTTGGGCCAGTTCTCCTGGCCCGACGCCTTCAGGTGGTAGATCTCGACCGGCAGATCCGCCTCGCGCCCGATTGTCAGGGCTTCATCGAGCGCTTCCAGAAACTGGCTGCCTTCAGAACGCAGATGGGTGATGTAGATGCCGCCATAGTGGCGGGCCACCTTCGCAATCTCGATCAGCTCTTCAGTCGAGGTGTAGGTATCGGGTGGGTAGATCAGAGCGTAGGACACGCCCAGCGCGCCGTCTTCCATCGCCTCCGCCATCACGCGGCGCATCGTCTGTAACTCGTCGGCGGTAGGAGCGCCCATGCGGCGGCCCATCGCGTATTCGCGCAGTGTGCCGCCGCCCAGGAACGAACCGATGTTGGGTGAGACGCCGCGCTCGACCATCGCATCCAGCCAGTCGCGGAAGTGTGTCCAGCTTTGAGCTCGTTCGACCCACTTGCCCAGCAGGGTTCGTTCGCGCTGTGAGAGGTTTTGCAGGCTATCGGTAATGTGCCCGCCAACAGGAGCAGGAGTCCAGGATTCGCCCATTACTTCTGTTGTCACGCCCTGGGTCATCTTGGAAAGGTCGCGCGGATCGTGCATCAGCGGGACATGCGAATGGCTGAGGATATCGATGAAGCCCGGGCAGAGCACCAGGCCGCTGGCGTCCACCAGCTCGCGTGCGTGCTCTGGTGGAATGTGGTCGGGCGGAGTGATTTCCAGCACGCGGTCGCCCTGGAGGGCAACGTCGCCATAGAACCATGGATTGCCGGTGCCATCGATGATCTTTGCGCCGCGGATTAAAATATCAATATTGCCTGTAGTCACTATCGTACCTCGTTCCTTGTGCTTAGCGTGAAATAGTTATTGGGTGATTGCCGTAGTCGAAATCGTCGTGCCATGGGGCGCCCTCAGAGAAGCGTGAAGGGCGGAAAGGCGTTAGATCGACGGTCGTAGCCTGGCCCTCAGTAATCAGTTCTCCCAGGCATTTCCCGATCGCCGGGCTTGTTTTAAAGGAAGTGCCGCTATCGCCAGCCATGCAGAATAGCCCTGTGTACTGGGGGAGGGAGCCGATCATGGGGTGTCCATCCGGGCTTTGCATCAGCATGCAGGCCCAGTTCCCGCGCATCGTGCTGTGGCGCATTGCGGGGAAGCGCTTCGCGAGCTGTTCCCGGCAGACATCGATATAGGCCTGCTCAACCGCTTCGGGGTAGGTATCTGGCTCGCGAGCCTCAAAAAAGTGTTCGAGATCCACGCCGACGAGCGTACAGTTATCATCGATGGGGCGGGCCCACATCAGATTAATGCGGTCCAGGTAGGTGAGGTGTTGTGGTGTGCGTTCGTACGACCAGCGAAACACCACCACTTTCGCTCGCCTTGGTGTCAGGCCCAGATCGATGTGCAGGGGAGCGAAGAGATTATTCGCCCATGCTCCGGCAACAATCACCACAGTTGGAGCCTGGATGATGCCGTTGGACGTCTCCACGCCTGTAACGCGCTGTCCCTCGACCAGAATCCGGGTCACTTCGGTATTGAGCTGGAGCTCTACCCCCGTGTCCTGGGCGGCGCGTGCGAAGGAATATATCGTCGCGTTGGGGTCGGCGAAGCCTGATTCGGGCTCATAGCCAACGTGTGTCACGTCAGCGAGAGACAGGGAGGGATCGAGCGCCAGTGCTTCATCGGGACTGATGATGTGTGTATTGATGCCCAGTTTGCGGTGCAGCGCGATATTGGCCTCCAGGTGTGTCGCGTGCTCGGGGCGAGTGAAGAACAGCAGCCCGATTGGTTGATATCCACAGTCGCCACCCACCAGGTCGTCCCAGTGCTTGAAATAATTCATGCTTTCCAGGGCCAGGCGTGTCTCTGGTTCGTTTGCGTAATTCGTTCTGACGAGCGCGCCACTTTTTCCTGTTGCGCCAGCCCCCAGGTGGCGGCGTTCAACCACCACGATCTTGCCCGCCTTTGCTCTGGCCAGGTGGAAGGCGGTACTGAGGCCATTTGCGCCAGCCCCGACAATGACAATGTCGGCTACTTGCATCGCTATCTCCTCCTCTGTGTGTGCTGAAAAAGGTACTTGCCGCATTGGGCGCCAGGTACAGAAAAGTGTAGCATTCCCCGTTAGACAGATGCAAGGGCTGTGGCAATCGGCCAAAAATCTCAGAAAGTGTCTGAAGGAAGGGTATTGAACGTTTAGAATGTGGGGAGCGATCGATGTGTTAAAATGTTCGCAATAGCTGGACGAAAGGGGTGTTTTGTAGCATGTCAATCATTGTAGAAGATCGTGTAGGGCGGCTTTTTGGAAAGATACAGCATTATGCATGGGGTGGGTATAGTTTTCTTCCCGTATTGATTGGGCTTCAGCCGGAGCCTGGCAAGACATACGCGGAATACTGGATGGGAGCGCATGAGAAGGCACCTTCTCAGATTTTGCAGAGCGACGGAACAACCGTTGCATTAAATGACATCATTAAAGAGCAGCCCGAGAAGACACTGGGCCAGTATGTGGCTCGTGAATATGGTCGATTGCCATTTCTGCTGAAAGTGTTGGATGTGCGGGAAATGCTCTCGATCCAGGTGCATCCCACGAAGTCAGAGGCGGAGGCAGGGTTTGCCAGGGAAAACGAGATGGGTATTCCGCTGGATGCGCCTGAGAGAAACTACAAGGATGATAACCATAAGCCGGAACTGGGGGTAGCGTTAAGCGATTTCTGGCTACTGTACGGGTTCCGGCTGGAGGATCAACTGAGGGCAGTTCTCGACCAGGTGCCGGAATTTCGGGTATTGAAACCAGTGTTTGCGGACGGGGGATATTTTGGGCTGTATAAGTACGTCATGGAGATGCCTCAGGCGTCGGTGGATGAGCTGCTGGGGCCGCTGGTAGAGCGCGTCTCGCGGAAGTATCGTGCTGGAGAGCTCGATGAATCTGCTCCTGATTACTGGGCGGCGAAAACCATTCAGGAAGAGCAAGTTGGGAATTATGATAGGGGCATATTTTCGATCTACTTTTTCAATCTTGTGAAATTGAAGCCGGGTCAGGCCACTTTTCAGGATGCGGGGGTGCCGCATGCTTATCTTCAGGGCCAGACGATGGAGATCATGGCTAATTCTGACAATGTGGTACGTGGAGGTCTGACGCCAAAGCATATTGACGTTCCGCAGTTGCTGCGCTTGACCAGGTGCAAGGGTATGGTGCCGGAGATCATTGAGAGCAGGCAAAATGCTCATCCACACGAGATATTTTATAAGACTCCGAGTCATGAATTTTGTTTGAGCAGGATTCATCTGGGTGGGGGCGAGTTGTATGAGAATGTGGCCTCTTCG
>JAFMRP010000567.1 GCA_017354095.1 Ktedonobacteraceae bacterium | reverse complement strand
GTGATGGCGGCCGTCAGGGTCGTCTTGCCGTGGTCGATGTGGCCAATCGTGCCGATGTTCACATGCGGCTTGGTCCGCTCGAACTTCTGTTTTGCCATAAAATTTCCTCTTCGTTTCGATTTCTCTCCCGCAACAGCGCGAGATATGCATAGATAACTTAACGCTCGGTAGGCCTGTTCCCTGAATTCGGCACCGAGCTGCCTGTAAAAGCGCAGATTTCTACTTTTACCAGCGCATCAAAAAGGAGGATTGAGGGGGACACAGATAATCTGTGTCCCGTTTAATCATTCCTACAAGAAGAGGCTCGCGCCTCCAGATCTGTATCGCTGTTTTGCAGGACGAAGCCCTGCCCAGCAGCTATCGACCGCACTTACTTGTATCAGAAACATGCCTAGCGAGTCGACTTTGCAATGATCTCTTCAGCAATGTTTCTTGGCACAGGAGCATAGTGCGCGAATTCCATCGAATGCTGTGCTCGTCCACTGGTCATTGAACGGAGGTCATTCACATAACCAAACATTTCAGCCATGGGGACATGACCACGCACCACATGCATCGCTCCGCGACTCTCCATCCCCAGGATGGTGCCACGCCTGCGATTGATATCGCCGATAACGTCGCCGTAATGCTCCTCGGAGCAATTCACTTCCACCAACATTATAGGCTCAAGGATAATAGGCTCCGCTTTGCGCACTGCAGCCTTAATAGCCAAGGAGCCTGCAGTTTTAAAGGCCATCTCGTTGGAGTCCACTTCGTGGTATGACCCATCATAGAGGGTCGCTTTCACGTCAACCATGGGATAGCCAGCAATGATACCGTTATCCAACGCCTCTTTAATACCAGCTTCAGTTGGTTTGATGTATTCCCTTGGTACGACGCCACCTACAATCGCGTTGACAAACTCGAAGCCTTTGCCGCGTTCGTTGGGCTCGACACGGATCCACACGTCACCATACTGACCACTACCGCCGGTCTGGCGCACATGCTTACCCTGCGCCTGCGCTATCTTTGTGATGGTCTCACGGTAGGCAACCTGCGGGCGACCCACGTTCGCTTCGACCTTAAACTCACGGAACAGACGATCAACAATCACTTCCAGGTGCAATTCACCCATACCAGAGATAATGGTCTGGCCACTTTCCGGATCGGTGTGCAGCCGGAAGGTAGGATCCTCCTCCGCTAACTTGCCAAGCGCGATGGCCATTTTGTCCTGGTCAGCACGAGTCTTCGGTTCGACCGCAATGGAGATGACCGTATCCGGGAAGGTGATGGATTCCAGCACAATCGGATGCTGCGCATCGCATAGTGTATCACCAGTGAACGTATTGCGCAAGCCAACAGCTGCACAGATATCACCCGCTCGTATCTCATCAATATCTTCGCGGTGATTGGCATGCATGCGTAGCAGGCGACCAACACGTTCAGACTTCCCTTTCGTACTGTTCTCTATCGCAAGCCCCTTCTTCAAAGTACCTGAATAGACACGCAGGTAGGAGAGACGGCCCACGAAGGGATCTGACACGATCTTAAAAACCAGCGCGCTGAAAGGTTCGTCATCATCAACCTGGCGCTCTTCCTCCTGCTCAGTATCGGGATTAATGCCCCGAGGAGCCGGAATATCCAGCGGGGAAGGAAGGTACGTAATCACGGCGTCCAACATGGCCTGGACGCCTTTATTCTTCAGAGAGCTGCCACAGAGCACCGGGACCAAAGTACCAGCGATTGTCGCCTTGCGCAGCGCAGCAACCAGCTCCTCTTTAGAGATTTCCTCACCTTCGAGATACCTGAGAGTCAGCTCTTCGTCGGTCTCAGCGACCTTCTCAATAAGCTCCTCGCGCATCTGCTGCACCTCAGCCTCCATACTGGTTGGGACCTCTGTACGTTCGGAGGTGGTGCCCAGATCGTCGGTAAAGACAACCGCCTGCTGCTCAATCAGGTCAACGAAACCTTTAAAATTACTCTCGCTGCCAATAGGGGCTTGAATAGGCACCGGAGTGGCTCCCAGGCGATCGACTATCATCTGCACGCAGCGCCCGAAGTCGGCGCCCATGCGATCCATCTTATTGACAAAACAGATACGGGGGACGTTATACTTGTTGGCCTGGCGCCAGACTGTCTCGGATTGTGGCTCAACACCCGCCACCGCATCAAACACCACCACACCACCATCGAGAACACGCAGAGAGCGCTCGACTTCTGCGGTAAAGTCTACGTGACCGGGGGTATCAAGGATGTTGATGCGATTATCCTGCCAGAAGCAGGTCGTTGCAGCGGACGTAATGGTGATGCCACGCTCTTGCTCTTGAGGCATCCAATCCATCGTCGCAGCCCCTTCATGCACCTCGCCAATGCGATGAATCTTCTTGGTGTAGAAGAGGATGCGCTCTGTCGTCGTTGTCTTACCGGCATCAATATGCGCGATGATACCTATATTTCTTGTTTTCTCAAGCGGAAATTCTCTAGGCATAAGTAATCTTACCAGCGATAATGGGCAAAAGCCTTGTTCGACTCTGCCATCTTATGGGTCTCTTCACGTCTCTTAATGGTCGAACCCTGACCCGCAGCGGCATCCATCAGTTCGCTGGCCAGCTTCTCCGACATGGATCTACCGGTACGCGAGCGCGCAGCTTTAATCAGCCAGCGCATTGCCAGTGCATTGCCGCGATCTTTTTTCACGTCAATAGGCACCTGGTAGGTTGAACCGCCAACACGACGGGGCTTCACTTCAATGCTGGGCGTAGCATTTCTGAGAGCCTGATCGAACACATCAAGCGGCGCTCGTTTCTGCTTCGCCTCAATCGTTTCGAACGCATCGTAGAGAATGCGCTCAGCCAGGCTACGCTTTCCATCCAACATCAATTTGCTGATAAAGCGAGCCACATTACGGCTTTTGTATTTTGCATCCGGCACATCGGGCCGTCGCACCACTCTCTTACGTCTTGGCAATGTTTGCCTCCTCAGTATTAAGTAGCAGACACCAGAAAAGGCGTCGATTCGACTGAGGGACTTGTACCCAGCAATCTTCTTCGGACGCCTACACGCGGGTGCCTTTCCATTTCATACAGTGACAACCAGCCTGAGGCGGCTCAGCCGTCCTGACAGGAGAACACCCGACTCTCATCGTGTCCAGGTGACACAATGATGCGTGATTTACCGATCCCACAGTTCCCGCTCAGGGAAGCCAGCAGACCAAGAGCGGTGCAGGTATGCGACTTCTTGTAGCTACTACACCTGCGAACTGCGTCAAATTATTTTCTGCCCTTAGCCGGAGCAGCAGCCTGACCTGGCTTTGGTCGCTTCGCTCCATACTTTGAGCGGCCACGGCGACGCTTGGAGACACCATCGCTGTCCAAGGTACCCCGCACAATGTGGTAGCGCACACTTGGTAGATCCTTCACGCGGCCACCACGGATGAGCACAACTGAGTGCTCCTGTAAATTATGCCCTTCACCAGGAATGTAAGCTGTTACTTCCATCTGATTCGAGAGACGAACACGGGCAATCTTGCGCATTGCCGAATTCGGCTTCTTGGGCGTCATGGTGCGTACCTGGGTGCAAACACCGCGCTTCTGCGGCGACCCACGCAGACGTGAGGTCCTATTCTTCAACGCGTTGTATGAATATAGCAACGCGGGAGCCTTCACTTTTTTCTGCTTCTGCGAACGGCCCTTACGGACCAGTTGATTAATTGTCGGCAAGGAAAGATCCTCTCTGTCCTCTACTCGTTTCAGCATCTTCAACGCTTCAGCATATTCAACCAGACGACAACAGATTCCAGCCTCATACACCCAGCAGGAAGAATACAACAAAAAAACCGAAACGGTCAAGCGACTGTACACGAGGGTAATCGCGGATAGCAAAACAGAGCCATCCGCGACCTCTCAATCATACATATGCGGTTGCATATGATATCATTCATCCAACTCACTGTCAAGAGTGAGCCCCAAAGGAGTACTTTCAACAGCGCTTCCAGAAACGACTCCAGCCGCTACAGGCGTCGCCGCTATCCGAGCCGCACTAGCAGCACGCTGCCGCTCGATCTGCTCACGGCGGCGCTGAGCAATTCCAGAACCAGCCGGGATCAGCTTACCAATAATAACGTTCTCTTTCAGACCAACCAGATGATCGGTCTGCGCCTCGATGGCGGCTTCAGTCAGGACACGCGTTGTCTCCTGGAAGGACGCCGCCGCAAGGAAGCTGTCCGTATTAAGCGATGCCTTGGTCACACCCAGCAGCACTGTCTGAGCGGTGGCCGGCTCGCCGCCTTCGGCCAGAACACGCGCGTTAGTATCGGCATAAACAAAGCGGTCAACCAGATCATTGGGCAGCATCTCGGTATCACCAGAGTCGTCGATCTTGACACGGCGCAGCATCTGGCGAATGA
>JAFMRP010000566.1 GCA_017354095.1 Ktedonobacteraceae bacterium | reverse complement strand
AGGCAAAGGCCAACCTTGCCTGGTGTGATGAGGCCATCGCGACTCTTGAGCAATTGGCTCAGGAAGAAAATAAATAATGTAGACTTAGGAAATACACATGAAACAGGATGTTACAGCCACTTCATCAGTCCAGGCCGTGCCTGGAGTCGAGCGCAAAACGGTCGTGCGCGGTCTCGTTGTCAGCCTGATTATTAACGCGGCCCTACCCTTCATCATCTACACAGCGCTCACAACCTATACGCACATTCCCAGTCTGATCGCTCTGCTGGCGACTGGTATCCCCCGGTTCTCCACAGTATGGTAGGAGTGATTCGTCAGAGGCGCATCGACTTCATCTCCGGGATTGCTCTGGCGAGTATTATCGTGAGCCTGATCATGATCCTTCTCCTTGGGGGTGATGAAAGGCTGTACTTGATACGCGAGTCGTTCTTCACCGCCGCTATTGGACTAGCCTTTCTAATTTCGCTACTCCTCCCACGCCCATTAACGTTTTACCTGGCGCGCACCTTGATGGTGGGCAACACACAGAAAGGGGTGATACTGTTCGAGACGAAATGGCGGCAGTCGGTGGGCTTCCGTGCAGGGCTACGTAAAAACAGCCTGGTCTGGGGTCTTGGCCTGATCGTAGAGGCCGGGCTACGCACCGTCCTGGTCTTCCTGCTGAACACAGCCCAATTTCTGGCGGCCTCGCCCTTTATTACCTACGGCATCATCGGTCTCCTGATCATCTGGTCGGTCTACGAGGCGCGCCACTGATGCTTTCGCTATATGTATGAGTTCAGCAGACACTATAGAAACCAGGTTCCTTCCTGAATTTCTCATGATCGAAAAAATTCGTGGGTTTTGGGAATAGGGACAGGACAAACACTTGTTTTTATCTGTGTAACCACGTCTGATGTTGTTGACCCGAGCAGTGAGAAGATGTTTCCACCGGCAGCAATAGAATTTTAGGCGTCGGTTGGAGCGAATGAAAATGAGAATTTATGTGGGACGACTACCATACAGTACCACAGACCAGGAACTTGCTGACGTTTTCGCACAATTTGGCGAGGTTGTTTCGGCAACCATTATCTTTGATCGCGAGACAGGCCGAAGCAAAGGGTTCGGGTTTGTAGAGATGAGCGATAATCAGGCAGCTCAAAACGCTATCAACGAGTTGAACAACTCCACGATAGGTGGCCGCACCATCGTTGTCAACGAGGCACACGACCGCCGCGAGAGCGGTGGCGGGTACGGTCGAGACCGGCGCGGTGGCGGTGGTTATCGAGGTAGTCGGTACTAACGCCTGAGCCAGTCTGGAAAGACCAGCCAGCACCCTGCGATTTGTCCAGGGTGCTGGCTTTTTCTATCTCTCCCACCTGCGTTCCCCTAAGGGGAGAAATAGGGAACTCTCCCAATAGACACCTGATAGCGCCGGGTATATCCTATTGCCAACGATCAAAAGAAAGCGAGCAATAGCTATGCACTATACACGTCGCGGTTTCTCCTTGCTGCTGGCCATCCTGATGGGTCTCGGCATGACGCTTTCACTCGTGGTGGGCAGTGCCTCTGCGCATGCGAAAGTGATCAATGCGACACCGGGCATCGGCAGCACCATTGCCAACGCACCAAGCAAGGTCACTGTTGAAACGGTCGAGAACATGAATCCTGATCCCAAGCTCAGCAATCTATTTGTTTATGGCCCGAGCGGCGAATTGATCAGCCAGGGCGATGCCAAAGTAGATCTCAACAATCCCAAAGAAATGTCCGTCGCCATCACACCGGAAAAGGAAGGCCTCTATATAGTGCGCTGGATTACCGCTTCCGCTGAGGATAACGACCCTGATCAGGGGGCCTTCTCCTTCACCGTCAAAACAGGTGCCGGTTCCAGCACACCCACAACCGCCCTCACCCCTGCCCCACAGCAGACCACACCGCCTACCAACAACGGCTCTCCACTCCTGCCTGCGGCGATAACAGGTCTCATCACCCTGTTAGTTGGCCTGGCAGCCGGCTTTGGCCTGGGTCGCAATCGGGCAGCGCGAGCCCCCGAGGAGCCAGCAACCGCTGAAAAAGCGGGCACCAGAGAGCGCTGAAAAGCTATGCGTGTACGACCATTTTTCTGGCTACTGCTGCTCTGTGTCAGCGCTGGAGTGTTGCTTTTCTCTCTCCAATACCGGCCATCTGCACCCGCGATCCTGCGGGTGCAGATGAACCAGCAGGCACTTTTCGCTGACAGGCCTGTTGTGCTGAATCTGCATCTGACCGATCCACAGGGTATTCCCATCAACGAAGCACATGTTATTCCCAACGCGCGCATGACCAATATGGACATGTTGGCCGACAATAGCCAGACCCATCAACTGGCGGATGGGCACTACCAGGTGCGCATCTCCCTCTCCATGGCTGGACCATGGCAAATTACAATATCGACGGATGCCGCTGGCTTTTCACCACAACGGCAGACATTCTACGTACAGGTTCAATAACAACAGATGATATAATATTATGGTCGAAAAAACATGGTTCATGCTGGTTCCGTAGCCACCGGGTAAAGTGTGGTGAGCGTGTCGGAAGGGATGAAGATTGGTGAGCAAACTCTTGCGGGCAGGGTGTGCCCAATTTCAACGCTGGAAGCTCTCGTTGTTTGAAAAAGTAATCCTGGTGAACAGCGCTATGCTGGTTATTGGAGCCCTGGCCGGTCTGTGGGTCACCAGCCATCATATCGAATCGCACCACTATCTGATCGACACCGGTTTTATCGTCGCCGCCACTCTGCTGACGCTCTTCGTGAACATACTCCTGCTGCGAGCCAGCTTCAGACCACTTTTCCACCTTCTCAGCACTATCCGGGCGGTCAGTGCCGGTCAGACGCAGGCCCGCGCACACATCTCCGAAACGGAAACCGAGGTTGGCGAGTTGGCCAGCGCATTTAATAGCATGCTCGACCGCCTGGAAGCCGCACGCCGTGAACAGACACGCCTGATCCTCCAGGCCCAGGAAACCGAACAGCGCCGCATCGCCCTTGAATTGCACGATGAAGCCGGTCAGAATCTGACCGCGCTACTGGTACATATAGAAATACTCAATCAGCGGCTTCAGGCCCTACCAGCAACCGCACTGACACCGCCGGTGAGAGAACAAACACTGGCAGCACTTCAGCAACTGAATACACTGACCCAACACACGCTGG
This sequence comes from Ktedonobacteraceae bacterium, assembly GCA_017354095.1. Taxonomy (GTDB): domain Bacteria; phylum Chloroflexota; class Ktedonobacteria; order Ktedonobacterales; family Ktedonobacteraceae; genus Bu33. Next base: position 1,213 of record JAFMRP010000566.1, on the reverse strand, counting down.
ATAGCATACGCGTCCTGGCACAGCAGCTACGCCCCAGCGTGCTCGATGACCTGGGACTGCTCGCAGCATTCCGCTGGCTGGCGGACGACAGTAGCCAGCGCCTGAATCTACAGGTTGAACTCGATACCTCAGGCATCGATCAAGCGGCCTTCAGACTACCCGCTCAGCATGAAACGGTGCTCTTCCGCATCGCTCAGGAAAGCCTGACCAACATCGCCCGGCACGCGCAGACACAGCACGCCTGGATCACATTGACACACGATCAGCACACACTCGCTCTACGTATTCGTGATGATGGTTGCGGCTTCGATGCCACCAAACCCCTTGCCAGTTCAGGTATTGTCGGTATGCGAGAACGGGCCGAATCGCTGCAAGGCAGCCTGACGATCAGTTCACAGCCAGGTCAGGGCACCACCATAGAAGCTCGCTTATTGCTACCACCAGCGCAGCTTACACAACCTATCCCGGAGATGAAGCATGTCATTCACGCCCACTGAGCAAACCGCTTCACCTGCCCCCATCAGTGTGCTACTGGCAGACGATCATGACATCCTGCGCCAGGGACTGAAACTCCTGCTTGAAGCACAATCTGACATACACATCACAGGCGAGGCCCGCACCGGCTACGAAGCGGTAGAGCAGACCCGCCTTCTCCACCCACATGTTGTCGTGATGGACATCACCATGCCAGAACTGGATGGCCTGGAAGCCTGCCAACGTATCCGCCAGCAACAATCAGAGACGCAGGTCCTGATTCTCACGATGCATGAGAGCGAGGAGTATTTTCTGGAGGCCCTGCGCAGAGGCGCGATCGGATATCTCGTGAAGAAAGCCGCCCCAGCCGAACTCTGTGCAGCTGTGCGTGCAACAGCGCAGGGTGGGGCGTTCCTCTATCCCGGCCTGGCGAAAGCACTTGTGCGGGCCTACCTGGCAACCCCGAACAGCACACCCGTAGCCACGACAACGCCCACGACTCCTCACCCCCCCAATATCCTGACGCCGCGCGAAATGGAAGTACTCAAGCTGGTAGCCCAGGGATGTACTAGCCAGGAAATAGCCGACTGGCTTGTTCTGAGCGTGAAAACAGTTCAGGCCCACCGCGCTAACATTATGGAAAAACTTGATCTGCGCGATGTCACCCACCTGGTCCGCTTCGCCATCCACTATGGCCTGGTTCCGCCCGAGCCATGATCCAACGCCACAGAACGGCAAG
>JAFMRP010000565.1 GCA_017354095.1 Ktedonobacteraceae bacterium | reverse complement strand
CAGCGGGCGAAATTTCCATCATGCTCGCCAGCAGCGCGATGTCCCCGGTTTTTTCCACTGCCAGGCCTGGCAAAGGCGGCAATAGCGGCAGCGTATCGCCTCGCCACCAGGTCCATAAAAGGCCCGCTTGCTTCTGGAGAGAAAGTTTTCCTGATCCCTGTTGCATCGGCACTCCTGAAAATTTTATGCTGATAATAGTGGCTAGAGGGCGAATGTCTGAGCCTGGTCCCTTTTTTCCTATTACTCCGTCAATACTTCTTGCTAGATTGTATAATGTATATAGTTGTGCCTATTTAGCGCCCGGCCTTTTCTGGCACATTTTTCTGTCACCGCATATGCCACACGCGCGTAAACAAACCCGGCTAGTATTGTATCCTCTCAGGAGGTCTCATGGAAGAGAGTGTGTCCACCGCTGCTGCCAGAGCGGGCAGACAGCGTATCTTTACCGGTCACGCCAGCTATGTTTTCTGGGTTATGTTCGGCATCAGCGCTCTGAATTACCTGGACCGCTACGTCCTGACCGGCGCCGCCAACAAAGTGGCCCAGGAGCTGAATTTTGAGCTGGACGGCATCGGCTATATCTCCTCGGCTTTCCTGGTCGTCTATACGCTGGCATCGCTCCCCCTTGGCATCTGGGCCGACCGCGTTAAGCGCAGAAGTGTTGTGGCGCTCTGCGTGGCTATCTGGAGCGTGGTCACGGTCGCAACTGCCCTGGCCACCAACTTTGTGACATTATTTATTTCGCGCATGTTTCTGGGCATTGGCGAGGCCGGCTACTTTCCGGCCGGTACGGCGCTGATGGGCGATTATTTCCGGCGCGAAGTGCGTTCGCGTGTCATGAGCTGGTGGAGTACCGCCCAGCTCTTTGGCATCCTGGGCGGCTTTGGGCTTGGTGGTGTGATTGCCGGGCTTGGTCCGGGTCAGTGGCGCTGGGCCTTTGTCTTTACCGGTATTCCCGGCCTGCTGCTGGCCTACCTGGCCTGGCGTGTGCGTGAGCCGCGCCGCAATCAGGCCGATGAAGAGGCATTGGCGCTATCTACTGAGGGAACGCCTCTTGCCGAGACGGCCTCTGTCCAGCCAGTCATCTCCATACGTGCCATCCTGGATCAGATCTGGTCGCTGCTGCGCATCCGCTCGCTGGCGATGTTGATCATTATGCAGATTTTTGCCTTTTTTGTGCTGGGGGTCAATACGACGTTTCTGCCAACGTATTTGCAGCAGAAAGATACCTTCAGTCTGAGTTCGGGACTGGCGGGCCTCTATTCGGGCGGCGTGATCGTCGTCGCGGGCATCATTGGTACGCTGCTCGGCGGCTATATGGCGGACGTGCTGAACCGGCGCTATCCCGGCGCGCGTATTCTGGTCTGCGGCATCGGCTTCCTGTTGAGCGCTCCTGCCTTTGCTCTGGCAGTACTCCTGCACGACCTGGTGGTCTTTACTATTTTCTTTGTGCTGACAGCTATTCTTGTCACCGTCTATACGGGACCGAGCACGGCGGCGACGCAGGATGTTGTTCCGTCGATCTGGCGGGCCTCAGCCGTGGCGATCACGCTGTTAATCGCGCATCTGCTGGGCGACGCGGCCGCTCCTACCATTGTTGGTGTTCTCGCCACTGCGCTGGACCCGACGGGCGGGACGCACTTTCGCCAGCACATAGCCGGGCAGGATCTGAGCATGGCCCTGCTGTTTACCTGTGTGCCTGCTCTGATCATTGCCGGGCTGGTGGGTATCTTTGGCGCGCGCTGGATGGAGAAAGATGTCGCGGCTGCCGATGAGGCCAACCGGGCGCTGCGCGAGACCAGGGCTGGCTAAGTCTTCTGCCAGCCACCGCCCATACTAGACAACCTCGGCCCCTTCGCATATCATATGGGAGAAAGCCCGCTTCCCGTTGCTTCTAGATGTGGTGGGTGAAGTTGTAATTGAAGGAATAGCCGATGATTCATCTCTACAATCTTGCGACCCTGGACACAGATCAGCGCGCGCGCCTGATGCGCCGTGCTGAAACTGCCATCGACGACCTGCTTGACTATGTTCGTCCCATTGTGCGCGATGTGCGCGATCGTGGCGATGCCGCGCTCATCGACTACATGGAGCGCTTCGACCATGTCCAGTTGGCGCCTGAGCGCCTGCGCGTCGGGCCAGCCGAAATCGAGCGCGCTCATCGCCTGCTCGACAAAGACATACATGCAGCAATCGAGGTCGCGATTCGTAACGTGCGCACCCTCCACGAGCGCCAGATGCCTCACGAACAATGGTTTACCCAGGTAGCGCCTGGCGTCATGGCTGGCGAAAAGGTTACACCCATCAGTAGTGTGGGCCTCTATGTGCCGCGTGGCAAGGGAGCCTTCCCCTCTGTGATGTATATGCTGGCCGCGCCCGCCAGTATCGCTGGCGTGCCGCGCATCGTTGTCTGCACTCCTCCGGGGCCAGATGGCGAGATCGATCCCGCCTCGCTGGTAGCCGCTGATCTCTGCGGCGTGCATGAGATCTATCGGCTCGGCGGCGCGCAGGCTATTGCCGCTCTCGCTTATGGCACTTCGACCGTCGCTCCAGTGCGCAAGATTACCGGACCCGGCAATCCCTACGTCTCCGCGGCCAAGCGCCTGCTCTATGGTACCGTTGATGTTGGTCTGCCGGCTGGTCCCAGCGAAGCCATTCTGCTTGCCGACGAGAGCGCCGATCCCGAACTGGTGGTCCGTGACCTGCTTATCGAGGGCGAGCACGGCCCCGACTCATCCAGCCTGCTGGTGACCGACAGCCGCGCCCTCATCGATGCCGTCATGACCATCCTGCCCGCCAGGATTGATGCTCTGCCCGAGCCGCGCCGGGGCTTCTGCCAGGCCGGTTTTATGGGCGAAAAGGGGACCGGCGGACTGGTGCTGGTCGCCAGCATGCGCGAGGCCATCGATTTCGTCAACGAGTATGCCCCGGAGCACCTGGAAGTGCTGACGCGCGAACCATTCGCCCTGCTGCCCGAGCTGAAGAACGCGGCTGAGATCTTGCTTGGCCCCCACACGCCCATCTGTATTGGCAACTACAGCCTGGGCACCAATGCCATCCTGCCCACCGGAGGCTTTGCGCACACCTATTCCTGTACCAGCGTCTTCGACTTTCTAAAGCGCACCGGAGTTGGCTATCTCAGCGCCGAAGGCTATGCTGCTCTGGGCGATGTCACTCGCCGGCTGGCCGAATTTGAGGGCTTTCCCGCTCACGCCGCCGCCGTCACCAATCGACCACTGTGATCAATTCGCCCCTGCGGAAATGTAAGGCCACCCGCAAAGGGTGGCCGGGGGGATGCAGGTGGCCCGAGGGCCGGCAAATTGTGAGGTAGACTACTACTCAAAGAGGAAAGATGTGTTATAATGCCCCCAATGTAAGATTAAAATTGTCTGGGGTATAATTGGAAAAACACCTGAACGTCCTGAATTTATACAATCAGTCTCCTATAGAATAGAGTGGTGTTAAGGATATGGCGAGTAATTATCCTTCTGATGCATGGAATAGTGTAAGTAACGCAACGCCACAGAGTGGCCAGGGGCCATCATCGGGCGCTGGCCAGTTCGCACCTCCAACACCTTCCAATCCTGGCGGTCCCAGCCGCCTGGCACCCGGCACAGTACTTTCGGGTGGGCGTTATAAAATTGAGAAATTGATCGCCGCCGGAGGTATGGGTGCTGTCTATCGCTCCATTGATACGCGCTTCAACCGGCCCTGCGCTGTGAAAGAGATGCTCGACGAGTTCCGCTCAGACGAGGAGCGGAGCCAGGCGGTCGAGTGGTTTTCGCGCGAAGCAACCCTGCTGCTCGATTTGAATCACCCCTGCATTCCCCGTGTGCGAGACTTCTTCGCCGAAATTGGTAAGCACTACCTGGTTATGGATTTTATCGAAGGGCGTACGCTGGGTGATGTTTTGGAGCAGGAAGGCAATGTCGTCGGCGTGAATAACGCGCGCGGTGTCACCGAAGCTCGTGCTCGTACCTGGGTACAGCAGGTCTGCAGCGTGCTTGCGTACCTGCATCGCCAGGCGCCGCCGATCATCTTCCGCGACCTGAAGCCCTCCAATATCATGGTCACCAAAAACGAAGAAGTTAAATTGATTGACTTCGGTATTGCGCGTACGTTCCAGTCGCGGGTACAGGCCACCATCATTATGACGCCGGGCTATGCTCCCCCCGAGCAGCTGGGAGGCCGGCCAGAGCCGCGTAGCGATCTGTATGCCCTGGGGGCGACGATCCATAAAGTGCTGACACGGCATGACGCCGCCAATAACCAGCCTAATCTCTTCTCGTTTCCTCCCATTCGCAGCCTGCGCCCGGATATCACCCCTGCCTTCGAGCAAGTCATTATGCGGGCTCTTGCGCCCAACCTGGAGCAGCGCTGGCCGAAC
>JAFMRP010000564.1 GCA_017354095.1 Ktedonobacteraceae bacterium | reverse complement strand
AATCAAGGTAGCGCTCTCCAGTTGGTTTCGCCAGGATCGTGATAATATGCGCATGGTGCTCCAAACACCACAGGACCTGGGACGCGCCTGGCGACACACGCTAGATAGCATTGCAGACGCGGGACTGCTCGACATCATTCTCTATGTCGATCTTTGCAATGAGTTTCCCTCACGCTGGTGGGCTCCTTTTTTCTCTCCTCAAGCGGGAGCGAAGGCGAAAGTTGCCCGCGATACCCCTCTTGGTCAGCGCTGGATGCGTGATTCTATCGCTGTGGTACGAACAGCGTATCCTGATTTGGAGTATAGCTTTTCCTTTATTTCTGAGATTGAGAGCCAGCAAGACGTGTCGTTTCTGGACTTTTTAGAGTTGCACCTGTTCATGACCATGTGGAGTGATTTCGATGAGCAGGTGGGCTACACCTATGAATTTGACGATTCTCAGGGATACGCCAACCTGGTGCAAAAAGGAGAAGTGCTCTATCGATCCGATCCAGCAAAGTGGAAGAGCGCATTGAGCCACGGCATCGGACTGGCTGCGGAATGGTCGCGTTTGGCGCAGAAGCCGTTGATCACCACCGAGTGCTGGGGAGTCATCAACTACAAAGATTGGCCCTTGCTCAATTGGGAGTGGGTGAAAGATCTGTGTGAGTACGGTGTACAACAAGCTTCTGCCACGGGACGGTGGGTGGCCATGGCGACCAGCAGTTTTTGTGGTCCCCAATTTGTGGGGATGTGGCGCGATGTAGCATGGCACTGTCGTTTGACTGATGTCATCCATCGAGGGCCCCTCAAAGCAGGAGCCTGAAACGTGGCACAAAGAGAGAGGAAGGAGCAGACGATGTGCGGCAAGAGAGCAAGATCGAAGAAGTTTTTGCAGTTCCCGTATGCTACGCTAAAGCAGCAGATATCCCGAGTGACGCTCTCCTGCTGCTCGTGTAGCGAACAGTGGGCACATCACATGACCACGTGAGACGATCCCGGTGCGGGGTCTGCGTTTGGAAAAGAAGCACTTGTTCGCCTCAGGAATGCAACAGGTCCCCTGGTTGAGGTGAACAAGTGGGTAAGTGTATGTAAAAACGTGCTTCAAAGGAGAGGATGAATATGTTGCTTGAGCACAAAGTTGCTGTGATCTACGGCGCGGGCGGCCCCATCGGCGGTGCCGTGGCTCGTGCCTCTGCCCGTGAGGGAGCCAGGGTGTTCCTCGCCGGTCGTACCAGGGCCAAGCTTGACAAGGTTGCCGATGAGATCCGCGCACAAGGCGGCAGAGCGGACACTGCCGAGGTCGATGCACTCGACGAGCAAGCGGTGACGTCCTTTGTCGATATGGTTGTTGAGCAGGCTGGCTTCATCGATATCTCTTTCAACCTCATCTCGTATGGAGATGTCCAGCGGCCACTGATGGACCTCTCGGTTGCGCATTTTCTGCAGCCTATCACCAACGCGATGCGAACTCACTTCTTGACGGGCAAGGCAGCCGCCCGGCACATGATCGGACGGGGGTCGGGAGTGATTCTGGCATACGGTGGATCAGGTCCCCATGCACTTCCTGGGTCGGGAGGCTTCAAAATCGCGCTCGATGCCCTTGAGGGGCTTCGCCGACAGTGGGCGTGCGAGTTGGGCCAGCATGGCATCCGTGTTGTCACGATCAAAACGGGGGGAATCCCTGAAGGCATTGATGAGAACTTCCCTGCGCGTGACGAGATCACCGCCAGGATTGAGCAGGCCACGCTGCTGAAGCGAGCGGCGACGCTTGCTGACGTGGGGAACGTGGCGGCTTTTGTGGCTTCAGATCAAGCTCGTAGCATGACCGCCTCCACGGTGAACATCTCCTGCGGCTACCTCATGGACTACTGAGCCACAAGAGGGATAGTCATGCGCAAGATCAGGAAGAGGAAGTTGGATCACCTCTGGCTTCCTCTGCGGCTTTTTCCGTGCTGCATAATCAGGCAGTTTCAGGAAAAGCAAGCCATTCATCGGGGCCGAGGGCCCACAGCGAGGATATGAACAGTGCACGTGGAGACGAAGAGTTCTGGCCGATTTGTCCACCTGACCGATACAAAAAGACAAGCGCTTGACAAACCTCTGTCATATCAGTAGACTAGCATATAGTTGACTATCCAACTATATGCTTTTCAACTATTGATCACTCCCCAAAGAAGAGGAGCAAGTTAGCTAATGACAGAGATCGTCGATTTCTTCTTCTCTCCCTTTCCCTCCGCGCAGGAGAAGCGCCTGCAGGCCGCAGTTGACGATGGGCTGGCTCACGTCAGTCGTATCGAGCCACGTGATCCCCGTCCCGGGGAAGCGGTCACGCTACTATTCTCCAGCAATACGCAGCTACCCATCGAACGCGTCGCCGTCTACTATACCGTTGATGGCAGCCAGCCGGCTGGAAGACGTGGCCTGACCGAGCAGGGTGATGTGGTGATAGCGAAAATGGGTGAGATTGTCTACGATGAGCGGCTGCGCAAAGAGGTCCGACAATGGAGGGCAGTCTTGCCTGGCCAGCCTGACGGCCAGCTGGTGCGTTACTGCGCTGATGGTTGGAGTTTGAGCGCTGCCGGGCAGCGCTGGTGTGCCGACGCGGTTGATCCTGTTGGCGCGTCCGAGCAGGGAAGCCGCAGCTTTGCCTATCATGTCGACACCTGGAGTACGCCACAATGGTGGTATGACGCCATTGTCTACCAGATTTTCGTTGACCGCTTCAACGCCGCGACCAACGAACCGGCACTGCGCGAATATGGTGAGCGCGAGATTACCGATTTTTTCGGGGGCAGCCTGCGCGGCATCCTGGAAAAGCTTGATTACATTCAAGAGCTTGGCATTAACTGTATCTGGCTCTCGCCTGTCTTTGAGAGCCCGACACATCATGGTTATAATCCATCTGACTACCGCCACGTTGCACAACGTTTCGGAGGTGACGAGGCTCTACACCAGCTTATTCAGGAGGCTCACCAACGCGGCATGCGCGTGCTTCTCGATTTCGCGGCCAACCATACCTCAGACAAACATCCGGCATTTCTGGCCGCGCTTAAAGATCCCGCAAGTCCTTTCGCGTCCTGGTACAGCTTCAATGGGGAGCGCTATCAGAGCTTCGCCAACGTGCGCGATATGCCCGAGCTCCGCACCGACCATCCTGAAGTGCTACACTACCTGATCGAAGCCGCGCTCTACTGGCTAGAACACTTTGGCGCCGATGGGTTACGCCTCGACTATATGCCCGGTCCCTCGCATACTTTCTGGGCTCGCTTTCAGGCGGCAGTGAAAGAGCGTTATCCAGAAGCCATCACCATTGGCGAGATCACCGCCCCCCTGCAGGATATCGTGAATTATGCCGGACGCGTAGACGGATTTATGGACTTTCCGCTGGCAAAAATGCTGCGTGATACGTTCGCGTGGCGCAAGAGCACACTCGCCGATCTTGTGAGCTTTCTGGATGAGTACAGTGCCCAACTGCCGACAGAGATGAGCCGGGGCACACTCCTCGACAATCATGACTCACATCGTTTCCTCTGGCTGGCCGGAGGCGACATTGAGCGATTGAAGCTTGCCGCCGCCTGCCATCTGACGCTGGAGGGAACGCCGATTATCTACTACGGCACAGAGGTGGGACTGTCCCAGTATGCCGATGCGCATAAAGAAACCGCCCATGCTCGCGCACCCATGTTCTGGGATGAGCGGCAAAGGCAGGATTTGCTTGCACATTACCAGCGTTTAACGCACCTGCGCCAGAGTTATCCCGCCCTGCGGACGGGGAGCAGGGCAGCGGTCAGCGCAACCACGGTAGAGGCAGCAGACGCGGCACAGGTAGGGGCCTATTTGCGCTACCAGGACGGCTGCTATCTTCTGATTGTGCTAAATAATAATGAGGCTTCTGCTCACATACGCCTCGCACCGGTTCCGACATTGAGCGGCGCGGGGTGTCCCGTACAGGGATCGCTCACGCTGCGCGATTTGCTCCACCCGGGGCATGAATACAGTCTACAAGGGAGTGAGTTTACGCTGGAGCTGCCAGCATTGAACGCGATCATTCTAGAAGTCTATCAGGCAGGGTAGGTCAAAAGTGGCCCATAAAATAGTTGACAACTCAACAGTTTTTCATTATGCTGTTTGGCAGCAAACTAACATTCACCTTAGTGAAGAGGGAAAAGGTATGAGTACCAGCGGCAAAGAAGCCAACATTGAGCAAGATATCTATCGCATGCTCACAAAAGCGTTCCTCCTCCTGGATGATAGTGATCACCAGTTGTTCGCCGCACATGGGCTCACCACACGCCAATACTGGGCACTGCAACATCTCGATGAAGAACGCGGCAGCTCAATGATTGATCTCAGCCGGGTACTCCTTACCGATAAAAGCAATGTTACCAGCATCGTTGACCGGCTG
>JAFMRP010000563.1 GCA_017354095.1 Ktedonobacteraceae bacterium | reverse complement strand
TAGAAAAAACCATAAAGAGATGGAAGAAGATTTAGAGAGTAAGGGCGGAGACGATGATCACTGCGGAGTAGAAGAGGAAACCTTCGCCAAGAATGGTCAAGAGAGCGGCTATGGACATGGGAGTGCCCACTCATCGATAAGGCCCCGACCTGACGAGGAAGATCGGCCCGTTGAAGGGATTTGGTGTCCCACAGCCTGTGAAGGTGAATGCGTAAGCACACCCGAAGTAAAGGGCCAATCTCAGGATGAGTAGGAGCAAACCAAGAGGCCAGATCGACGGTGTGAGTCGAACATCTCCACCCTCCTGCCGCATAAGAGGCCTGGGGAAGACGTCCATCGCTGACCCGGTGACAAAAATAGTAAAGAGGAGCGTCTTGAGAGCAACAACCATCAATGTTCTCCTGTCTGAGTATGCTCAACATCTGCCAATGCGGGATTGAGAGGGTGATCTTCGAGCGATAGAACGGCTGACGCGCCTGGCTGGGCTGGCCCGTCTTTAGATGCTTCATCCAGCCCGCAACGGAGCGGTTTGCCATGCAAGAACAGATCGATACCTTGCACCAGCGGTGCGACCATAGGCGACCCTCGCAGTCACAACCGATGGAGGTCATCATACGGTTCAAGCCAGAAAAAAGAACCCAAATTCCATCGTTATTAGGAGAAGTATATCAGGTAGGGCGGCATGATCACTTTCCATCCTTCAGGTTATTTACCGTGTAGGACGCACGGGGAGGATGAGAATCATCGCCAGCGCTTGCATCTGCTGAGCACACCACACCAAGCCATGATCTTCTGGTGTCCCTGTTGCCAAACCGGTTGTCCCAGCATAGGCGGCATTTGCTTCATTTACCAGATCGTTGAGCAGCGGGACCACCTTGTTGGCATGCGATGCCAGACTGTTCATCTGGGCCAGAGCAATAGCATCTTGACGAGCTTTCTGCAAATGGCGCATGACGAGTTGAAGCGCCTTGTCCAGCAGAATAGCCAGTTGCTGTTGTTCCTCGGTATGACCAGGGGCATGGGCAATCGCCTGAAGATGGGTCTCAATATGGGAGAGATACGCAGGCAGTTGCTGGACGGGATCCACAGGCAACAGTCCCAGTCGCCCACTTTTCGGATCAATTACCAGAGGAGCATTGGCAGGGAGATCACGCCAGGCATAGGCGGCGCCATCCAAGATTTGTACGACCTGCAACACGGAACGTGAAACCGCATCCACTTGCTGGTGTGACCAGTGTTCGCGGGCTGCAATGGCCCCATGAAGCACATCTGACATCTTCAATAACGTCCAGTGTTGCAATCCTCCCGTCAATCCCAGCGTTTGCAACACGGGATCACTGGCGAGCACATGCCGTACATGATCCAGCAGGCTCAAGTGTTGTCCATCATTGGGAATGGGCGCGGTCGACATACAGCCCACCAACCGCTGTTGTGCCAGATCATGTGATGGTGTCCGGGGCTGAGAAGCGTTCCCCTCCTCAGTAATGAGAAGGCAACTATATGCCGCAAACAGATTGCGGTGCTGTGGCTCTCGATAGGTCACGGTCGCGTTGCCCCCATTGATGGTCAATCGACCGAGTGGCACTGGAGGAGGCGTCTGGCGTTCCTGGTCTGCCAACAGCCAGGCATAGTAGCTCTTGCCATTTGCTGGTCTGGACACCTGCTGCAGCGTAAGGGTCAGGATGTCATTGCTTCCCGTATCTTGTGTGAGATCGGAAAGATTGAGTTGTCCGCTACTAGTGAAGCGGGCCTGGCCGACCGGAGAGAGCTGCATCCCTCGTTGCTGTGATGGCAGTTCCAGGAAGAGCAATGGAGTCAACAGAAGCGTACTACTCACGAGCAGCACCAACGCGAGGCTTCCTCGTCGCTTCTGCCAGGGCTGAATGGCTTGCGTGGGTAGCGTTTCGCTCGCTGCGGCCCGCGGATCAGCCTCCTGTGGGGCTGGTTTGGGCGCCGATGACATGGCCTGCTGGACGAAAGAGGAAGCCGTGCCTTCCTCTTCGCCATCGATAGGCGGTGTCGCTCCGTGTGGTCGTGAAGACATGGAAGCCCCCCTTCTAGGGATGAAACATGGTCACCTCCAAGGTCGCAAGCATCTGCAACGATTGTGCCACTCCCATCACCCCCTGATGCTGTCTTCCTGGGATGGGATCGTGCTGGCCAACATAGGCGACATCTGCTAGATTGACCATATCGTTGATCAGCGTGAGGGCTTCCGATGGCGACAAAGACTGCTCTGTCAGGCGTAGGAGATGCTGTGCATCCTGGCGCAGTTGCATCAACTCATACGAGACGGTATTGAAGGTGGCCATCGCCTCCATGAGGGAGGAATGCTCAGGCAAGGCGGACGGAACCACCTGCACCAGCCCATTCACCTGATGAGCCACGGCGGCCATCACACACGGTGGATCTTGATTGGGGCCCTTCACACACACGAACCCGAGATGTGCCTGCCGTTCATCTGGGGGAAGCACCATGGCTGGCGTTAGATCCTGCGGTACCCATGCCCGTCCATCCAGCAAGGTGAGGAGGCGAATCGTCTGCTGACGCACGGCTTGCTCATCATGCTGCTCCTCCCAGAGTTCGCGCAAGCTATTCGCTCCAGCTTCAATCGTGCTCATATCGCGAACGAGCCAGGTAGTGAGTCCTCCCCACAAATCCAGCTGATCGAACGCAGGGTCCGCTGCCAACAAGCGCCGGATCGATGTCAAGGCCACGTGTTGCTGAGCCACCGTGCCTCCCTTGAGCAGCGTGGATGCCAACGCCCCGGTATATTTCCAGAGACGCTGATCAGGAGAGGGGGCCAGAGGCGTGATCATGGCATCCTCTTCGGTGACCAGAAAGCGACTCATGATCAACAACAGATTCGTATGCAACGCATCGCCTGCATAGCGCAAGGATGCTCTTCCATTGATCACTGTCAATGAGCCAAGCAGGAGCGCCTGGAGGTCGCTCTGATCCGCATCGGTGAGCAGCCAGGCATAATAGCGTTTCCCTGCGGTCGGCGCCGAGAGCTGTTCGAGATCGATGATCACTTGATCCATGATCCCCTGACTCGTGTGCTCGCTTACCTGTCCACTACTGACGAGATGCACCTGCCCTACCACCATGGGAAGAGAGGCCTTCTTGGAGAGAGGAGATACAGGAAATCCGACCAGCCAGCCTCCTATGAGGAGACTACCGATCAACAGCGCCAGGATCGCGAGCATCCTTCCGCGTCTCCCACCGGACCAGTTCCTCGGTCGCGCTGACCTCGTTGGTGGACGGACTCCATTGAGCAGTGATGCATCCTTCCTTGGTACGACTGCTTCCACTGCACGTTGGTGGGATGCTGCTAATCCTGCGAGGAGACGCTCGCGTGTGATCGGACCTTCTGCAGCCAGGATCAGCGGCACATAGGAGGAGGCAATCCTGGCTTCCGCCTCGGAATCAGCCTGCGCCAGTACGAAACAGACCTGCGCATGAGAGTGATGATGATAGCCTTCCACCAGCGCCACCGCATCTGCTTGCCGAAACAGCGAGGGATCTGCCAGAAAGAGGATCAGGATGGGAGCCTGGCTCACGGTATCAAGCGTCTGTTGCAACACGGCAAGGGTATCGGAAGGCTCAACCATGACCACGACTGAGCGCAGCTTCCCCATCCGCGTCGTTGTCATCTGCTTCATGACGCCTCCCTTTTCCCCACTGATTCCTTCGCGGAAGCGGGAGAGACGGCGCGATGGAAGAGAAGGAACGTATTGAGAATAGTGACCGTCTCCGTGAGCACCTGATCCATCTCGGGAGTTGTCACGCCTACATTTCTGCGTCGCATGCGCAGTATCAGTTGCTTGAGGCAGGGGAACCAGATGATCCCACCAAGCAGCACGAGTAACCCTCCACCAACACTGCTACTCAGTGGCAACGGAAGTTCCGATGAGAGCAATCCCAACCCCACGACGATGCAGAACGTCCCGGCCAGTTGAAGGCGCGAGAGACGCTCTCGCTTGAAAAGGAAGGCATACAGCAAAGGGAATACAGGGTAAACAGAGGAGAGGATACCTGCCAGGGCGGTTGAACTGAGCAGAACGGTCGAGGAGAACAGGGCCAATCCCCCGATTTCGAACGCTCCAACGATGCCCGCGATGATCCAGGAACGCGGAGTCGGCGCCTTGTGTGGCTCTGAGGGACTTCCGGACAACGACGCGAGAATCGCTAAAAAGAACACGGAAAAAAGACGCATACTGATCAGCATGGCCATCGCCCCTGCCAGTCCATCGATGGCCGTTGCTGCGCCTAAGCCAAGACTCAGGACGCCAAAGCCAAACATGGCGACCAACCCACCAGCGATGCCTGGAGCAGACTGACGCATCCATTGCCAACCCCGCCTCCATAGCTTTGTCCGTTGCAATGG
>JAFMRP010000562.1 GCA_017354095.1 Ktedonobacteraceae bacterium | reverse complement strand
TGTATAGTAGTCCGAAGCAGAGGGCGACGTCTACAGCGCAGCCGATCGCGGCTCGTCATAGTCTTGTTGTAGAGGTGATGGAGGAACTGGTCGAGAACAACTTTGGAGCGTGGGAGGGGCTGAGCCGGAATGAGATACTGGCGCAGGGCGAGGCGAGTGAGCAGTTGCTGGCTGCATGGGAGCGCGATGCCACGATTGTGCCTCCTGGTGGTGAGAGCTTCGAGCAGGTGCGTGAGCGCGTGGTGGGCGCAGTTGAGCGGCTGGCGGAGCGGCATGAGGGGCAGACAGTTGCGCTGGTCTCGCATGTGGGGCCGATCAAGGTGTTGTTGTGTAGCGCGCTGGGCTCGCCTCTTTCCTCAATGTTTCAGCTTTTCCTCGATCCGGCAACGATCAGCGTAGTAGATTGGAAGCGGCCACGCCCGGTGGTGCGCCTGTTCAACAGTCATGCCCATCTGGGTTGGGGGCAGGCACGCTGGATGTAGGTATACGGGGTTGGACAGAGGGAAAGATTGCCTATCTGGGTGCGACTTTTCAGTAGTTACGCGACGTTCTATAGGATAGGGATCTGGCGATAATAAGCTTTTTTTTATGAACTTTGGTCCTAAGGGGAAAAAAAATTTCTGTAATTCCAGCATTATCAATGATATACTTTAATACGAATGCATTTGAAAGAGCCTGGGCAGTCTCAGGGACTGCTCCTACTAGAGGAGTTCTAGATGCGGTCTGGCATTGTAGATACACGGCCTCCCCAGTATAATGTCACAAGTTCTGTTCAGTATGCGCAGTCATCATCCGCTGCCTTTGCGTCCCGGCAAACGCCACGGCCACCACGGCCAACACCGTCCGCCAAGCCTCGTCTGATTCTGGTTCCGAGTGAGGGGTGGTCTCCGCTTTTCTTGCTGGCAATAGCGCTCTATTGTGTTGTGTACGCGATCATGGCCGCGAAGTGGGTTGAGCATAGTAATTTGCTGCTCTGGGCGCCCGTGTGTGGCTTGTTGATCGGGCTGATAACCGCTAAATTGCCGCGGCCCTCGCAGTCATTGCTGCACCTGGCGGCGTGCCTGGTCGGCTACTGGCTGGCTGTCGGGATAACGGGAACGCTGGCGTTTCATATTTCCTGGCTGCGTGTGCTGTCCGACCTGCGCGATGCTCTCTTTGGCGGCCTGTTCTCTGGGAGTGCATCCTCAAGCAAAACCGTTTTCTTTTTCTACCTCGTTTTTCTCTGTTTTTTCCTGGGGCACTTTGGCAGCTGGCTGGTCTACCGGGCGCGTCTGCCCTGGCTGGTGGCGCTCGTGTATGGTTCGATCATGCTAGTGAATCTTAATTATGTGCAGGGCGATAGTACGCTGTTTGTGGTGATTTTGTTGGCCGCGCAAGTGCTGCTGGTCGCGCGCATCCAGCTGGTTAACCAGCTGGGGCAGTGGGCGCGTGAAGGGCTGTATACCACGCGGCCCTGGGTGCGGGCATTTACCGCGCGCTGTATGGGGCTCGCGTGTGCATTTATGCTGGTCGTGATGCTGGTGGGATATCTGTTTCCGGTATTTCAGCAGAGCGCGAGCGGCAGGGCGTTCTGGGACAGCCTGGATAACGCAGTAAACAATCTGTCCAACGGGCATATCTCGCTGCAAGATCCTGGTTCGCTGTTTTTGTCCTCTGGTTCGCAAACCAACTTTTTCGGCGATCAGCTGATGATTACCGGCAGTGTTCATCTGCCGACGGGCGATGTGCTGACGTATAGCAGTTCTGATGGGCCGCGTTACCTTGAAGGTTTTGCCTATAACAACTTTAACGGCCAGTTGTGGACATCGACGGTGAGTACCGCGAACAGTTATGGAGCGAATGAGATTCTGCCGCCAGACAGCAGCAGATCGGATCTGCAGCAGGTGACGACGGATGTCACGGTATTGCAGCCTCCTGATGGTCCGAAGCACTACCTGTTTGGGCCGGCGCAACCGATCAAGTTCAGCGTACCTTCGCTGGTGTATGGCGATGGAGCGGCGGCAGCGTGGACGCGGCCCACCCCTTTGCAGAGGGGCGAGACGTACCAGGTGCTCTCGCTCATACCGATCTCCAGCGCAGACACGTTGGCGGCCGCGCCACTGCCCAGCGGAGATACGCGGGGGATCTGGCGTGCGGGGCTGGAGTCGTTGCAGAATTACTCGACGTATTTGCAGGTTCCGGCTAATCTGTCGCAGCAGGCCCGCCAGACCGCGCGGGATTGGACACAGGGGGCTACGGACGCCTATAGCGCTCTGAAGATGTTGGAGGCGCATCTGAGTGATCAGAAAGTGTTTAGCTACTCGGTAGAGAACCCGCCTATTCCTGGGAACACGAATGTTGTGGACTGGCTGTTGAAGAGGCGAGTTGGTTATTGTACCTACTATGCCAGTGCTATGGCGATGATGGGGCGCCTGCTGGGTATTCCGACGCGTATGATGAATGGTTTTAGCCAGGGGCATTTTGACCGGCAGCGCAATACGTGGGTTGTGACGGGGAGTGATGCGCATAGCTGGGTGCAGGCTTATTTCCCTTCCGTTGGCTGGGTGAGTTTTGATCCGACGCCGGGCTTTGCCAGCGGGGCACAGCCAGCGGCGCAGGGGACACCTGGAGTGGTGACGCCGACACCCTCGCCTGCTGTGCATCCGACGCCGGCTGGCACGGCGCCTGGTGTGAAGCAGGTAACGCCGGGAGCGGATCAGCAGGGGAATGGTGGGCAGGCGAATACGCAAGGAGGAGATATATCGGGCTGGCTCCTCGTTTTCGCGATCTTCGTGCTGGTTTGTTCGCTGCTGGTGATGCTTTCCGGGCTGGTGGCTCGCTGGTGGAGGGGGCTGTATGCTGATGCGCCGCTGGTGACGGGGCTGTTCTGGCGACTCTGCCTGCTGGCGAGTTGGGTGGGACTGGCGCCCAGAGATTCGCAGACACCGCATGAGTATGGATATATGTTGAGCCAGCATTTCCCGAGGCACGCCTCGCCGTTGCGGCGCCTGACTGATCTGTTTGTGCGTGAGCGATGGGGAGCGCCGCCGCAGGCTCCGCGCAGGGAGGAGCAGCGGGAAGTTGAGCGTACCTGGCCGGAACTGCGCGCGACATTGCTGCGCGCCTTGTTGCGTCGAAGAACATAGCCGTTTCAGTGGGGAGTGGTCGCCGCTTGCGTATATGATGATTTACGGATGCGTCGATGTGTGTTACCGGGTGGGGGCCTTTACGTTTCCGTTTATATAGGGAGCGAGGATGGTTCTGTAGCTGTCCTGGTTTTCGGAACGGACGCTATGCTGTAGAGTGGAGAGGATGGATCGATGTGGACACGATGCCCGGTGGCCCGCTGGTCGAGTGTGAGTATGGATGGGGACAGGTAATCCGCCTCTACCAGGATCGCCTGGAGTTGGACGGAGCCACCTATGCGCTAACCGATCTTTTGTCCGTGCAACTGGTATATCGTCACGCGTTGGGCATTTCATCCGCGCGCCTGGAATTGCATTTTAAGCATAAGACGCTGGTTGTGCGAGGAATAACCGAGCTGGAAGAGGCGCGAGCGCTGGCGCGTCATCTGCGCACGCAACTGGCCTGTAGCAATAGCGAGCAGTTCGGCGTGGGTCCTCTGCGTGGGACAGTGGAGATCTCCACAAATGAGTGGTTTACAGCGGCCTCTGTAGGGGCTATGGGGCCGGAGCTGGATTATGTGGGGCCGATTGAGTTGCCGGAGCCACAGTCTGCGCCAACGACTGATCCCCCGCCGGATTTTATAGAAGCGTTGTCTCCCACGAGCGCGCTGTCTGAGGTCGATGAGCCTGACGATCAGACGCGGCGATTGCACACGGAGGAGACGCTGCTGCGGCGGTATCAGATCGAGTCGACGGGGTCGGGGCTTGTGATCGAGCAGATGCCGGTGATAGAGGTGCCGATACGCCTGCTGGTTGAAGAGCGTGCATATTATTGTACGGAGGCCACGCTATGCGGCGACTCGCTCGCGCTTTCTACGCAGTATACCTACCAGATGAGGGATCAGGGACTGCTGGTGCTCACCAATGAGCGTGTGATTTATGCTGGTCGTAAAAGCCAGGTCACGCTAGAGTATGGGCAACTGGTGAAGGTATCGCGTCTGCGGGGCGCAATTGTCTTTGTTACCGCGACCAGGCGCGAGCTGTTTGAGGTGTGTGATCCGCTGGAGTGTACGAAGTACCTGGAGTGTATATTGCGTAACTTCCAGCAGCCGCCCGCTGAGCCCGGGCAAACGGTGCAAGAGGTGGTCGGGCGAGAGAGCGAGGCGGATGAGAGTGGTGGCACGACATCGTTGATGGAGGGACGGGAGCAGGCGGCGCAGCAGCCAGATAGTATCAACTGAGCGGTCAAAGGGATATATTTTTTCGGAACGACGTTGTCTGGTTCGGTTA
>JAFMRP010000561.1 GCA_017354095.1 Ktedonobacteraceae bacterium | reverse complement strand
TGGAGCAGACGGGTCTGTCCGTGGGGGTTGTCGCTGAGCGCTGTGGTTTTCAGTCGCGTTATCATTTCTCGCGGCGTATCCGCCAGGCAGTGGGCTATACGCCGCTGGAGGTGCGCCAGCGTTCGTGGCAGAGGCGGTAGTACGGTGAGTTGGTCTGTCTCCTCGCTTGTGGGTGCGAGCTTTTTGGGCGTACAATAGGAAGTGGTGGTGCCAATGCAGGTCGGCGCCACCATACTTCTTGCTAGGATGGTTTGCATGCAGAAAATTCAGTTTGGACTTTCACTGCCGGCTAGTCCAGCATCCGGCATGACACGTGGGGACTATATGGAGGTGGTCCAGAAGGGTCTGGGACTGGTGAGCGGGCATTTCGATGCTGCCTGGTTTGTTGATCATTTGCAATCTGATAATAACCCACTGCTAGAGGGCTGGACCGCTATTAACTATCTGACCCCACTCTATCCACAGTTGCGTTTTGGGCATATTGTGATGGCGCAATCATTTCGCAATCCCGCTCTGCTGGCCAAGATGGCAGCGACACTGCAGTTTATGAGCGGCGGGCGATTCATTCTGGGCATCGGAGCCGGTTGGAAAGAGGATGAATACAGGTCCTATGGCTACGAATTTCCGTCCGCCGGCACGCGCGTCGAGGAGTTGGACGAGACCCTGCAGATTATCAAGGCGCTCTGGCGCGATAAGCAGGCAACGTTCAGGGGCAAGCATTACCAGGTCGTAGAGGCCTATTGCGAGCCAAAGCCTGATCCCATTCCTCCCGTGCTGATTGGCGGCTCCAAGCCACGTATGCTGCGTCTGATTGCCCGGCATGCCGACTGGTGGAACCTTTCCTGGACCAGCATCGCGAATTATCGCCGGCTGGTTGAGGAATCTGAGCGTGCCTGTGCTGCTGTTGGGCGTGATGCAGCCACACTGCGCCGCACCTGGTTTGGTGGCTGCATCTGCGCGCCTACCGAGCAGGAGGTCAAGGCGCTCAATCCTGGCTCGCTCAGCAATGAGCAGGGAGCGATTGTGGGCACGCCGCAACAGGTGATTGAGCAGATGCGGGAATACATCGACCTGGGGGTCGATTACTTTATCCTGGCCTGGGGTGGCAGGACTGGCCGACCCAATCCAATCACGCTGGAACTGCTGGTGAATGAAGTGCTGCCAGCGCTCAACCGTTCGTGAGCGTGGCTACCTGATAACAACGCCTGTCTTCGTTAGTGGAAGCAGGCGTTTCTTTTTGCGCTGGTTATATAGAGCATCCTCCTGGCGGGCAGGATCGTACGTATATGGAGAGGAAGGAAAGGAGAGAGGATATGATGTTGAAAACGATCCGCTTCGTCAGTCTTGTCTGTGCTGCACTCGTCCTGGGGTTGACCGTCGCCCATGACCTGGAAATCCCTGCTAAGCAGATGTTGAGCGGTGCTGAGTGGCTGACCATGCAGCACACTTTCTATGGAGGGTTCGCCATTGTGGGAGGAGTAGGTGAAGTGGTCGGCCTGATTTCGACAGGGATTCTGCTTTACCTGTTCCGTAAGCGACGAACCGTCTTCATACTAATGCTAGTGGCCACAATCAGTTTCGCAGGTATGCTTGCCCTGTTTGCGTTCGGCAACAACCCGATCAACCAGCAGGTTGCCATGTGGACGCCTCAAACCTTGCCACCCACCTGGCACGAAGCCCGCGATGCCTGGGATAGTTTCCATGCTGCCAGTTCCGCCTTAGCGGCTCTCGCGCTGACCACACTACTCATAGCCACGTTGAGCGATACGCCATTGTCAGGTACTTTGACGAACAAGCCCCTGCCTGAAAGTGGATAGAATGGAGAATAGCGGCAGAAGGCGGCTTAGCAAGTAAGGAGCACAAAAGATCGTGAGATGGAGATAGCCAGGGGCACATGGGTGCTCCTGGCTGATTGCGTTTTACGGCTGTGTCGTTCGTTGGCCCACAGAGACCGGTTGCTTGCTGAGTGAGCGCAGGCGGGGCAGCACATCGCGGCCATAGCCTTCAAGGAAGGCGCGCTGATCAGGTCCGGGTGAATGGAAGACCAGGCATGAAAAGCCCAGATCGACGTACTGCTGCGCGAACTTCACGTGATCATCGGGATTGGGGGAGAAGCAGCCCGTCTTTTTCACGATATCCGCGCCAACGATCTCGCCATTTTCCGCCGACATCGCTGGCGTATAGACGTTCTGGTTAAAAAGCGCAGGAACGTAGGTGCCGGCCCAGTATTTCAGCTGTTCCTGGATAGCGGCATCAATGTCACTGGTGTAGGCAACACTGAGTTCTACCAGAGTAGGCATGGCCCTTGGATCTTTGCCAACGGCGCGAGCGCTCTCCTCGAAATTTTTGAGCAGCTCTTGATAGATCTCTGGCTTTTTGCCTCCGGTAGTGATCAAGCCATCGCCGTAGCGTCCGGCGAAGAGACCGCCGTGAGGTGAAAGCGCAGAGAGGATCAGCGGGATCTTCGAGGTTGGTGGCGTATACAGTTTCGCTTTACATGTCTGATAGAATTCACCATCGTAGCTCAGGGTCTCACCGTTCAGCAAGCCACGAATAATATCGATGGCCTCGGCCAGGCGATCGCGGCGCTGGCTATAGGATGGCCATGCGCCTGTAGCCGCGAACTCATTGAGAGCCTCGCCCGTGCCCAATCCAAGAATCGTGCGGTTAGGAGCGAAATGGGAAAGGGTAGCGGCAGCCTGAGCGATAATGGTGGGGTGGTAGCGTAAGATTGGGCAAGTCACGCCAGGACCCAGGACAATGCGATTCGTACGAGAGGCCGCAGCGCCGAGCCATGTCCAGGTAAAGGCGGCCTGACCCGCTTCGCTCCAGGGATGGAAGTGGTCGCTGACTTCCATCAATTCAAAGCCAGCCTGTTCAGCGGCGACCGCATAGTTGAGAAGATCTACCGGTGCATACTGTTCTGGGCCAGCTTTCCAGCCTAACTGTACCATATATTCCTCCAGATAGTTGACTACTTTTGAACCTCATCGCGCGTGATTACCTATAAATAGGCAATGCAGATCGCTAAACATCGTGTAAGCATACAGAGGGTATTTTTCTCACATAATGAACGCGTTTTATCGTTGGTGATAGTTTCACAAAGGCAGTTTCTACAATGACTATTGCATTTGGAACAGCCCTGCTGCGCCTCGTGGTTGCGCTGGTGCTGGGGGCAGTGATCGGGACCGAGCGCGAATTGACCGAGCATTCCGCCGGAATGCGTACGAGCGCGCTGGTGGCGTTGGGTTCCTGTCTGTTTATGATTGTTTCCGTCTATGGATTTTCTGATTTATTGCAATTCCAGCATATCCAGCTCGACCCTTCGCGTATCGCCTCCTACGTTGTGGCGGGCATTGGCTTTCTGGGCGCGGGGGCCATCTTTATGAGCCGGACCGAAGGGAAAACGAGAGGCCTGACGACGGCGGCAACGGTCTGGGTAGTGGCCGCGATTGGTCTGGTATGTGGCGTTGGGATGCTGTTGGAGGCCACCAGCACCACCGTATTGACGCTGGCAGTGCTCATTCTGCTACGCCTGCTGGAAAGAGTTATCTCACCACGCAAAGTCTCGGAGACCCGAGGGATCCTTTTAAAAACGTCTGACGGGAGGGGGCAACTGATTGACGGTGTGTATCGTATAGGTGAGCAGTTGCAGATCGCCGTGGATGGATTAGAGATCGAAAAGCAGGACGAGGGGGAGCAAGTGCGCATTATATGCCGGGCGCCGGATGAGCGGCAGGTACGCCAGTTCATCGACGAATTGCGCACGCTGCCGGGCGTACGCTCAGTGAGTTTCGGAGATTTGTGAAATCTCGTCCTGGTTCGTCTCGCTCGCTTTGAAGGGGAGAGGAGACATAAACTGGCGTTTCAACTGGACAGGTGGGGGAGATGGATGGATAGAGGTATCGGGCAGGCTGACCTGCATCAGTGTCGCCGCGAAGGCACCAACCGACTCGAAACGCTCGCCTGGCTCTTTAGCCAGGGCTTTGAATATAACTTCTTCGATTTCAGGCGCGATATCGGCTCCGCGTTCGTGGAACGGTGGGGGATCTGCATTGAGGTGTTGATCGACGATCTCATCGAAGGTACCGGCAAAGGGCCAGCTCCCGCAGAGCCATTCATAGACAGCGATGGCCAGGGCATACTGGTCGCTGGCGCGCCTGGGTTGTCCCATAAGCTGCTCTGGCGCGGCATAGGGAACGGTGCCCTCGAAATCGTAGCTGCCCGGCACCAGGCTTGGGCTGATAATGGCGATGCCGAGATCACTGAGCAGGATCTCATTATTCGTGCTGATGAGCATATTGTGGGGCTTGACGTCGCGATGCACCAGATTATGTTGATGGAGGTAATCCAGGGCTTGTGCGATTTGATGAACGTAGGAAAGCACCGTTGCCAAGTGAA
>JAFMRP010000560.1 GCA_017354095.1 Ktedonobacteraceae bacterium | reverse complement strand
ATGACGGCGTGTTCTGTGAACTGGGGCAGGGCAGCGTTCCCTTCGAGGCCGTCCGGGACTGGCTCAACGGGCGCGGCTATGGCGGCTGGATCGTGGTAGAGCAGGACGTGTTGCCCGGCATGGGTAGTCCCAGGGAGAGCGCGCAGCGCAACCGGGCCTATCTCACGGCCATCGGGCTGTAATGTAGAGGAGGAGTCTTATGCCAGCAGACAGATTGAGGATCGGCCTGATCGGAGCCGGGCGCATCGGCTCGCTGCACGCCGTGCACCTGGCCACGCGCATCCCGGCGGCCAGGCTGCTCATGGTGGCCGATGCGAACGAAGAGGCGGCGCGCAACTGCGCGGAGCGCCATGCTCTGGCCCGGTTCTCGCGTGATTACCGGGTGGTACTGGACAGCCCGGATATCCAGGCGGTCGTCATCTGCTCCTCGACCGATACACACGCGCGCATCATCGAGGAGGCGGCGCGGGCGGGCAAGCACATCTTCTGTGAGAAGCCCATCGCGCTCGACCTGCCCTCGATTGATCGTGCCATAGCGGCTGTCGAGCGGGCCGGAGTGAAGTTGCAGATCGGCTTCAACCGGCGCTTCGACGCCAACTATCGCCGCGTGCGCCAGGCGGTGGAGGGGGAAGAGATTGGCAGCCCTCATCTGCTGCACATTACCAGTCGAGATCCATCGCCGCCGCCGATCTCGTATATTCGTGTCTCGGGCGGGCTCTTCCTTGATATGATGATCCACGACTTTGACATGGCCCGCTTTCTGATCGGCAGCGAAGTGGAGGAGGTCTTCACCTTAGCGGGTGTGATGGTTGATCCGGCCATTGGCGAGGCTGGCGATGTGGATACGGCGGTCGTCATGCTGCGCTTCGCCAATGGCATTATTGCTACGATCGATAACAGCCGCCGCGCCGTCTATGGCTATGATCAGCGGGTTGAGTTGCTGGGGAGCGCCGGGATGATCAGCACTGACAATAATTATGCCAACAGCGCTGTGATCAGCGATGAGCGCGGCGTGCGGCGTGATCTGCCGCTGCACTTTTTTCTGGAGCGCTACAGCGAGAGTTTTGTGGCGGAGATGGCCGCGTTTGTGGAGGCGGTGCTGTATGACCGGCTGGTGCCGGTCTGCGGGCAGGATGGGCGCGTCCCGGTGGTCATGGCGCTGGCGGCGCAGCGCTCGTTGGAGGAGCGGCGGCCCGTGCGCCTCAGCGAGATTGAGCAGGGGGAGATGGGGTGAGGGGGGAGATAGTGATTTGCGAAAACTCGTGCAAAAATGCGACACCGGCCTGGTATTCCGAGCCCCAACGACGCTGCGCGTCTACTGCTGCGCAGTCAGGGGCTCGGTAAGGAAGTATGCGACACAGCCGCTCCAGAGGCCGATGCAGATGCGACACAATGCGACACCAATGCGACACATGCGACACAGCCGCTCCAGAGGCGGGTTGAAGCCGTAGAGAAGCTCCAGGGGAGGGATGAGTCATGTTTGTGAAAATAGGAGGGAATATGGGTGTTGGGGGAGGATGGAGGTGGCAGGGACCGATTGGTAGGGTTCGGTGGGTGGCCTCCGTGCTCTCGCTAAAGCGAGTTACTGCACGGGATTTCGGTTGGGTCAGCAGGGGACAGGGTTGGCCGGCGGGGTTTCTCTCTTCTGTGCGATACAATACGAAGCAAGCAATGATTTTTATAGAGATGGAGGACCTACGAGATGCAACAAGCCCATCAGCCGCCACGGGATGAGGCACAGGAGATCGCGAAGATGGCTCCCTGGTGGGCCGCGGCGATTGGTGCGCTGGTGCTGGGCGGCCTGTTCGCGCTGCTTCCCGAATCGCTTACCCACATGCCCTACTGGTTGCCCCTGCTGCTGATCGTCCTGATATGGCTCCCGTTCGTTGCCGCGCATCTTCTGCGTCGTGAGTTATCTCATGTGACTGCTCGTACGCTCGCTTTTGCTCTGCTCGCAATTATTACGGTAGTTCTGCTCATTTCCGTCGCGTTTCTGGTGATCAGCATGGCGAACGGGAGCGCCACGCGAGGCACTGCTTTGTTGAGAGACGCGGGCCTGCTCTGGGTGGCGAACGTCCTGGTATTCTCGCTCTGGTACTGGGAGATTGACGGTGGTGGGCCGCGCAGGCGTCACCAGCATGGCCACCTGGCGGCGGACCTGCTTTTTCCCCAGCAGACCGACACGATTACCGGGGCCAGAGTCTGGGCGCCGCACTATCTTGATTACCTCTTCGTGGCCTTTACCGCCGCCACCGCCCTTAGCCCGACCGACACCATGCCACTGAGCCGCAGGGCCAAGGCGCTGATGATGATCGAGGCGGTCATGGCGATGGCGATTGTGCTGGTGATCGCGGCGCGAGCGATCAATATTTTGTAGTATCGTCCTGTCAAACGAAGTTTGACAGGTGCGCCCGCCGCCGCAGGCGGCGTGTGGGGAAGAAAGAGCGGGGCCTCTGTGCTCTTATTCCGACGGCCAACGCTGCTGCGCAGCTACGAACTGCGTTCGTCAGGCCGTCGGATCGGTAGCACCCCGCGCCCCGCAAGGGGACCCCTGCTTTGTAACCTTCACGTGGGGCTGGCGTTTTGGTGGCTGTGTTTTCACACGTGTGCTATGCTCTTATTGGTATCGGTTTTTACAAATAGTGAAATTGTTGGAGGAACCCGGAGTATCCATCATTCCTCCCTTTGCATCCCGCAGGGAGAAGCCTACATGCCGATAGAGATTAAGGTCATGCCGCCGGGGATTACTATCAGCCAGGGACGCACCTTTATGGTGACTGATCAGCGGGGAGAGATCAGCGCCAACACAGACGAAGGTGTGTATGCTATTGATACGCGCTTTATCAGCTTTTATCGCCTCTATATCGACCACAAGCCCTGGTTGTTGCTCAATTCCAGTCCATTGAGTTTTTATGCCGCGCGCTTTCACCTGACCAATCCAGCGCTCAGCACGGTTGATGGAGATTTTGCCCCGCATACGATCGGGTTGACCATTAACCGTGCTGTTGGTATGGGCATTCATGAAGATTTTGATATTGTGAACTATACCAGGAGGAAGGTGCGCTTTGTTTTTGAGGTGGTGCTGCGCGCCGATTTCGCCGATCTTTTCGAGGTCAAAGAGAAGCATATCCTGCTGCGCGGCAGGATGCAGACCCACTGGAATGAGGAGAAGGCCCGCCTGCGCACATTTTATGCGCACGATGATTTTCAACGGGCGCTGACCTACCAGTTTTTGAATGCTGGTTCGCCGGCCAATTATGCCAACGGCACCATGTTCTTTGATATCGAACTGGAGCATGGCCAGAAGTGGCACGCCTGCGGGGAGATCATTCTGGAGCATGGGGAGCACGTGGGCAAGCCGATTTACGCGCCCTGCGGCCTGGTGCGTGCCAAATCGCCTGCCAGGATGGCCACCTCGCCGCTGGGGGATGAGCCGCTGAGCAATTTTGACGAGCGGCAGAAGCTCTGGCAGGAATGCTGCACGCATATCAGGACGCCGAACAACCATGTGTATCGCATGTATCGCCAGGCCATCGAAGATATGGGAGCGCTGCGCATCTATGATCTGGACGTATCGGACGAAGCCTGGGTTCCGGCGGCTGGAGTGCCGTGGTTTGTGACGCTCTTCGGGCGCGACAGCCTGATTGTCTCCCTGCAAAACATGCTGATCTCATCGGGCTTTGCCCTGGGCGCGCTCAAACGCCTGGCGGAGTTTCAGGCCAGCGACCGGGACGACTGGCGCGATGCCCAGCCGGGCAAGATCCTGCACGAGGCGCGTTTCGGCGAGCTGGCCCACTTCCACACCATCCCTTTCACGCCCTACTATGGGACTGCTGACGCGACCACCCTGTATCTGCTGGTGCTTTCGGAGGCATATCGCTGGACGGGCGATATCGCGCTGCTGTACACGTACCGTGAGGTAGCTGATGCCTGCCTGCGCTGGATCGACACGGAAGGGGATCTGGATGGGGATGGTTTTCAGGAGTACAAGACCTTCTCCAGCGCGGGCTATGAGAACATGGGATGGAAGGACTCGTGGGACGCGGTAGTATATGCAGATGGCAGCCAGGTGAGGCAGCCCAAGGCGCTTTGCGAGCTGCAGGGCTATGTTTATGACGCCAGGGTGCGCATGGCTGAGATATTCGAGGCACTGGGCGAAGATGCGCGTGCGCTGGCGCTGCGGCACCAGGCGGAATGGTTGAAGCGTAAGTTTAACCAGGCATTCTGGGTAGAGCGGGAGGGCTGTTTCGCCTTCGGGCTGGACGCGGATAAGCGGCAGATCACCTCGGTCTCATCTAATGCCGGTCACTGTCTCTGGAGCGGCATCGCCGAGCCAGAGAAGGCGAGAAGGACGGCCAGGAGGCTGTTGCGGGACGATATGTGGAGCGGCTGGGGTGTGCGTACGAT
>JAFMRP010000559.1 GCA_017354095.1 Ktedonobacteraceae bacterium | reverse complement strand
CCCATGAAAAAGCACATGCATCATTGAATGCCAGATCAGGTCAACATAAGCGGTTCCTCCATCCGTGACTCCTTCAAGGTGACGGGTAAGATCTTCTTCTTGAATGGATGCGAGGAACGTTCGCATTTTCTGCTCTTGTTGCTTCCAATACGTTTGAAGCGAAGCCAGAGTAGGAAATGTCTGTTCATCCAGGGCAACAAGGGACTCATCTCCTTGCCAGCGTGCCCGCCACCTGCGCTCGGCACTCAGCGTGTGAACAAGCGTTGCTCGCAGACTTCGCTGACCGTAAACGCGGCCCTGTGTGAATTGCTTATGGCTTACCTTCTCCGTTGCACTCAAGATGTGGGCAGTTGCCCAATAATAGTAGTCAAAAAGCAGCTGGATCTCTGGAATATGCATGGTTTTTTTCCTCAACCTACCGTTACGCTTGCGTGGTCACGAGCGCCACGGCATCCGGCCAGGCCATGCGGTGACCGAGCGCTTTCCCCCCACCGGGAAACGGTCCGCAGAGCGTGGTCTCGACCCTGGTGCCGCCGCATGCCATGTAGAACGCCTGAGCCGCCGTATTTTGGGCAAGCACCCAGAGATAGAATCGCCTGTCGTCCGGGCGGCGCCGGACTAGCTCGCTGGCCGCTTCGACCAGCAGTTCCCTGCCGATGCCGTGCCGCTTGAGCCGATGAGTCACGTGCAAGTTGTCCAGGAGCGTGCCCCAATGCGGATCCTTGTCAAGGATCATGTGGACGAAGCCGACAACTGCATCGCTTTGTTCGGCAACAATGGTGAAGTGATCCGCACTTGGGGCCGTCAGTCGCCCACCCCACTCCGCCAGGCGATTGGTGAGCACATCTCCGTCCAGGAACGAATCAAGGTATGCTCCCCGATAGTGCCGGCGCCAGCTCTCGGCATGCAGCGCCGCGATCGCCTCGACGTCATGTATGGACGCATCCCGGAAGATAATCTCCTGCGGTATTGAGCCGTGCGTCGTTTCGTTCTCCATCATCGTCTCTTTCTTTTCCTTGCTGGAGTGTCTACTTGGGCATTCATAGACATTACCATCGAGGGGCAGCCGTCAAGGTTGAAGGGCCTGTTCCCTCTAAAGCTTCCAAATAACGAGCAATAATCCCCCAAATTGGATAATAACCAGCAATACAGATATAAAGCTATATTGCCAGAGGCTTACCTTCTCTTGCAAGAGCCAATCCGGGAGAGACAAAGCCAGCCATTCTCCCTTCAGTGAAATGACCCCCAACCTCGTTGCGCATCCCGTGAGTCTCTCGACCACCTGAACCATCACCTCCACATCAGGCTTGACAGGCGATCCAGGAACAGACGCCTTTGAGAAGTATGCGCTGGACATGACACGCTCGTCAACACGTGTGTCCGACCAGGGTGGACATTGCCCTTGTGCAAAATGATCTTAGCCATTTATACTGGAACACAGACGAGCAGAGAAACAACCTGAGAAGCAAATCTGGCGTTCTCAGGGAATGAAAAGAGTTACGATGAAACCGCAAGCAAAGGAACAATTACCCAAATAGGAAGCATACACCCAAGAGGACGTTCTATGTATACCCAGAGTATGGATGAACAACAACTTACGCATCCCCAAGACCTTCAATGGTATGAGCAACAGAAGCGTTTGCTGAAATATATGCAGCTCGAAGATATAGCATCACTTACCGAGGGTTTACATCTCTTCCTTGAGCAACATAGACAACTACATGCCCCGGATGATTCATCGTCTCTCGCTAACATAATCCTGGCCGACTATGCTCAAGAACAATGGCGACATAAGCCAGAGGGAAAGAACTCCATCGCATGGCTGATCTGGCATATCGCTCGTATCGAAGATGCCACTTTCAATCTCCTCGTTGCCGAGAGCAAGCAGGTGCTTGATGAATGGATTGAACGCCTGGGATATGCTCGACGTGATGTGGGAACCGGGATGAGCAATGAGGAAGTACTCGAACTGAGCGCTACGATTCATCTGCCAGCACTGCGCGCCTATTGGACTGCCGTTACTCGAAGAACGCAACAGCTCGCGCGCGCCCTTGATCCAACAATTCTCACAGAACGCCCAACACAGTCAAGCCTTGAGCGACTCTTTGCTGAAGGCGCGGTAACGCAGAAGATCGCGGAACTTGCTCAATGGTGGGGAGAGAGAAGAAAGGGCGTGTTACTCTTTCAACCAGTTAGCCGCCACACGTTCTGGCACCTTCAAGAAATCCGTCAGATATCCAGAGGTTCTTGATGAACATACTCCCTTCTTCATCCGATGATAACACACGCCGCGCTTTTCTCGCACAGGTTGAAAACCTGCTGCCCGCCGCTAGCATCACCTGGACTTCCGTCGAATATACTACCCAACCCGCTATCACCACTATTTCCGCCATTCACTTGACAGAACTCTGCCTTGTAGATACAATAGTGTAGTGAATACACTATTAAAATGCTGCAAGGAGGCATCATGGCTCTACTCTCTTACTTTAAAGCCGAACCTACCGAATATATCCTTGCTTATCGCAATGGGCAGGTCTTCCAGAGAGGAAGCGGCCGAACCTTCTGGTACTGGGCTCCCAGCGCCTCGATTGTGCTGATCCCTATCTCCACTGTTGATACCCCCTTCGTTTTCAATGAGACTACCAGTGACTTCCAGGCCATTACCTTGCAGGGCCAGATTACGTACCGTATCAGCCAGCCCGAAACGATCGCTGCCCTGCTCAATTTCACCATTCATCCTCGCACGCGCAAGTATCAGTCTGAGGATCCTGCCAAACTGGATCAGCGCATTGTCAATGTCATCCAGATGCGTACTCGCGGTGAGTTGCGCCAGATGGACCTGGAGACGGCTCTCCGCAGTTCAGAGCCACTTGCGCGCACAGTGCTTGAACAGCTTCGTCAGGAAGAACCCTTGCAAGCCCTTGGGATTGAATGCCTCAGTCTTTTCTTCACTTCAATCAGAGCTACACCTGAGATCACGAAGGCGCTCGAAGCTGACTATCGTGAGGCTCTGCAAAAACGTGCTGATCAGGCCATCTATTCACGTCGCGCTGATGCTGTTGAGCAGGAGCGAAAAATCAAGCAGAATGAGCTGGCAACGGAGATTTTGCTTGAGCAAAATCGCCAGGAGTTGATTCATCTGGAAGGGGAAAATGAGCGTCGGAAAGCGGAACTTGCTGCTGAGGCTTTGCGTCTGCAACTTGCTCCTTACAGAGAAGTGGATCCTCGCTTACTGCTTGCGCTCTCGATGCGTGACTTTGCTAACAATTCCAAGAAAATTGGCAATCTTACCATCACCTCGGAGATCCTGGAACAGCTTTTCAACGGCCGGTCATAGGAGGGCAATGGCATGTTCCAATCCCGCTCTCAGCCGAGAAGACGCACCAATGCCATGCCAGCCAGTAGTTCTGGCGTGGCAAACATCGAGCGCATTGTCGTGGTGACCAAAAAAACACCGTTACAAGAACTGGTCTTCAAACAGAACTCAAAGGCCCAGGCTCGTTTCTATCTGGAGCAAAATCATGTCTCCTTTCACGAGTATGAGGTCAGCGATTTCCAGTATCAGCGAGCCCTGGAAGCAGTACGGGCTCAACTACCCTCTCATGTGAAACAGCACATCATAGAGCGCGATTTTCTGCCAACTTACCAGTTTCGTGAACATGATCTGATTGTGACGCTGGGTCCTGATGGTCTGGTGATGAACACGGCCAAGTACCTGACGACTCAACCCATCTTAGCGCTCAATCCCGATCCTGCTCGCATCGATGGGGTCCTGATTCCCTTTCACTATCCGGAAGCTGGCAGACACATTGAGCAAGCCCTGCATGGTGCGATCCAGATTACCCCCATCTCCATGGTCAAAGCTACCCTGAACGATGGTCAGGTACTGTACGGCGTGAATGATCTCTTCATCGGTATCCGTGGACATAGCTCAGCTCGCTACGTGCTTGAGTTCGCTGGTCAGAGAGAGCAGCAGAGTTCAAGCGGCATGATTGTTTCGACGGGAGCGGGCTCTACTGGCTGGATGCGTTCCATTACGCTGGGAGCGTGGCACATCGCTCGCTCCTTCGGCCAGCAGACCTCGGGGGCACCTCCTGATGAACAATTACAACTGGGGTGGTCCTCCAGTTCGCTCTGGTTTGCGGTCCGTGAGCCTTTCCCCTCGAAAACGTCTCAGGTCAATCTGGTCTTTGGCCAGATCCCTGCTGGTCAGGAATTGGTCATCACATCCCAGATGCCCGATAATGGTATCATCTTCAGCGATGGTATCGAGAGCGACTTTCTTGCCTTCAATTCGGGCTTCATTGCCCGCATCGGCCTCGCCGAACGCAAAGCCCACCTCATTACGGGCTGATCCACTGATTTTTCTCTCATCACGGATAGAATATCGCTGAAGTTCCAGGGGCGCCCCTGGAA
>JAFMRP010000558.1 GCA_017354095.1 Ktedonobacteraceae bacterium | reverse complement strand
CGGGCGGAAAATAAGTCCCCCCGTAAAAGGGGCGGCCATCAGGCGTCAAAAACATCGTCATGGGCCAGCCACCCTGCTGCGTCATAGCCTGCACCGCCTGCATATAAATACTATCCAGGTCGGGCCGCTCCTCCCTATCCACCTTAATACACACAAAATGCTGATTCATAATGGCCGCGATCTCCTCATTCTCAAAGGATTCGTGCTCCATGACGTGGCACCAGTGACAGGCAGAATAGCCAATACTCAGCAGCATTGGCCGATCCTCCTGCCGCGCTCGGTTCAACGCCTCTTCGCCCCAGGGATACCACTCAACAGGATTATGCGCATGCTGCAAAAGATATGGACTGGTCTCAGAGGCCAGGCGATTCGTATATTTATGTTCAGTCTGTTGCTCACTCATTAAATCTGCTCCTGTGCTTTTCTACTCTTATTCTCATAGCATTGTACCACCCCCACTCTCTCCTCTGCCTCCATCTCTCAGTCTCCACAAGCAGGCAACGCAACAGGATACTGTTAACCCATTGACATAATGATGATAAAATTCTATCTTATGACGGATAATATATCATCATTGATGACATTTAATTATCAATCTCAATGAAGAACAAGTTTGTGCAGGAGGCTCACGCGCATTGAACGAGGAAAAAGAGCACGACAACGTAGCCATTTCTGCAACACTGAAAGATGTCGCACAGGCCGCTGCCGCGTCCCCCGTGACAGTATCGCGCGTCTTTAACAATCACCCCAACGTCTCTGAAGACATGAGACAACGCGTCCTGAAGGCGGCTGCCCAGGTGGGTTACATTGGCTCAAAAGGCTATATCAGCTCATTGCACCGGCACCTCAAAATGCCGGAACCCGCTCACACGCTGAAGCAGGTCGGTTTTTTATTTCACCTGGGCAAAGATACACCCGCCAGCATCCCATTTTTATCGTCAATTATCCTTGGCGTGGAAAGCGAGGCACGCCAGGCCCAGATCAATGTGCTATGCCGCTCCATCAGCGGTCTCGTTCATGCTCCCGATCGGCTGTTGAAAATGCTCCGGCAGATGGACATCGACGGCATTCTGCTGATCGGCCCTCCAGATACAAAGGTAATCACCCTGATCAAGTCTACCCACCTCCCTCTTGTACTGGTCGATACCGACGTTCCCAATCAGCCCGTTGATGCCGTTCTATCAGACTACTTCGGCGGCGCGCAGGAAGCCGTCAACTACCTCATCCAGGCAGGCCACCGCCGTATCGTCTTCCTGAGCAGTTCGGCCATGGACGAGATTTACACCGTAGAACTGCGGCTCATGGGATATCGCGCCGCTCTCATGAAGGCTGGCCTGCCGCTTGACGAGGAACTCTATGCGCTGAGCAATCCCTCTCCCATCAACATCCACTCCAGCCTGAGTCCCGAAGGAGGCTACAAGGCCTGTAAACAACTCTTAGCGCGCCAGATCCCTTTCAGTGCCCTGTTCTGCGCCAATGACCTGATGGCGGCAGGGGCGCTCAAGGCCCTGCACGAAGCGGGCAAGAAAGTGCCTGAAGACGTCTCCGTCATTGGCTTCGATGATATCGAGATGGCAGAACATCTAATCCCCGCCCTGACCACCATGCGCGTCAATAGGGAAGCCATGGGTCGCGCCGCCATGAAAGCCCTGATGGCCCGTGCCGCTCACCCTGAAGACGCACAGGTGACGACCGTCTTGAAAGTCGAGATGATCAAACGCAGCTCCGTCGCGCCACCTCTTGCGAGAGCCAGCGCTCCTTCTTGTGATATCATTGCATAGAGAATATTTACCTGGTTCATTCCAGCTATCGTGAGAAAGGGCCCTATCATGACGAATACCAGCGCAACGCCCCCACAGCCTCGCCTGTCTGTATCTACCTGGAGCCTGCACCGCGCCATCGGCGATCCGCGAATCTACGATGCCAGCAGAGGACACGACATCCCCACCGAGACACATGGTAGGGGAGCGCTCTCGCTATTAGAACTACCAGCTCGCATCGCCGACTTTGGCATTCATACCATGGAGATCTGCCATTTCCATCTCCCCAGCCTCGATAAGGGCTATTTAACAGAATTGCGCGGTGCCCTGCGCGACGCTAAAGTCGAACTATTCTCGCTTCTCATCGATGAAGGCGATATCACCCATCCTGACAACGCCTCCCGCGACCTGGCATGGATCGGCTCATGGCTCGACGTTGCCGGTCACCTGGGTGCACAGCGCGCGCGTGTCATCGCGGGCAAAGCCGCCCCCTCCGAGGAAACGCTGGCCATGAGTGCCCGCGGCCTGCAACGCCTGCTTACCCGTTCGGAGAACCTGGGTCTTCGCCTGATGACCGAGAACTGGTACGGACTCCTCTCTTCCCCGGCCTCCGTCCATGCCCTCTTCGAGAGGCTGGAAGGGCGAGTCGGCCTCTGTTTCGATTTCGGCAACTGGCGCGGCCCCGGCAAATACGCCGATCTCCAATCCATCGCCTCCTATGCCGAATCGTGCCACGCCAAGGCCTCTTTCACCCCACCATACGAGATGGACAAAGACGACTACACACAATGTCTCGATATCACCCGTTCCGCCAACTTCTCAGGCCCCTATACCCTGATATACGATGGCCCCGGCTCCGACGAATGGGTCGGCCTTGCCCAGGAACAACAGGTGGTTCAGCCCTATCTCAGTACACACTGATCCGGCTCCACCTTCCAATTGCTCGCTCAAGCGTATACAAAAGCACTGATCACTGCGGGTGCTCACCCAATCGCCAAGCGCACCCGCTTATTGATACGCCCCTTGCTCTCGTGCCCTATAACCCGCACACGACCAACCTCGCCGGTTCGCGCAACGTGCGTGCCGCCATCAGCCTGCAAATCCAGGCCCACGATCTCAGCCACGCGCACCTGCTCGATCCCCTCGGGCAGCAGATTTACCTTAGTACGGATCAGGTCTGGAATAGCGAATGCCTCGGCACGCGGCAAAAATCGGATACGCACCTCTCGATTAGCCTCGATCTCAGTATTGACGCACCGCTCCACCTCCGTCACGAAATCCAGCGTCAACCGCTCAAGCTCGAAATCCTGGCGCGCTTTGCCCGGCTCCATCGAACTGCTGGTGACATGCGC
This sequence comes from Ktedonobacteraceae bacterium, assembly GCA_017354095.1. GTDB lineage: Bacteria > Chloroflexota > Ktedonobacteria > Ktedonobacterales > Ktedonobacteraceae > Bu33. The sequence continues at coordinate 1,311 of JAFMRP010000558.1, read as the reverse complement.
CCCGTAATCGCGCCAGATGACACCGCAGAGGATATGGAGCGCGGTGTGGGCACGCATCAACGCATAGCGACGACTCCAATCAAGCTCCCCCTGAACCCTCATCCCTGCAGGCGGCAGCGGCCCTTCGACCTTATGCCAGATCTCATGGCCATGACGACGAACATCAACCACCTGCGCTCGCTCCTCAGGCCACGTGATTATCCCATGATCCGCGGGCTGTCCCCCGCTCTGAGCATAAAAAACTGTCCGATCCAGAACCACCCAATGTTCTTCGACACGCAATACCTCCGCGTCCATTTCACGAAGATAGCTATCAGTATGATAAAGTTGATAGGAATCCATGGGTAATTGTCTCTCCTTACATACGCTACTATGCAAAGATTGACGTCTCACCCCGCTGGATCTCAACACCAGGTCCAGCGATCTGCCCATCGGCGGTTAGAGACTCGCCACAATTCTGAGTAGAACACCTGTGGCGAGATCTCCCATGATTCTTGAACAACTGTAGCTACCCGGAAGGCCGGGACGAGGCCCGGCGATGGGAGGGCTGATTGACCGTATACAAAAGGGGCTGCCCATGAGCATATCGCTCGATATTGGCGGCAAATGCGCGAGCGCGCATCCAGAAAGAGATATCAGTAATCCCTCCAACATGGGGCGTTGCGATCACATTTTCCTGGAAAAGGGGATGTCGGGGATCAACTGGCTCCTCCCAGAACACATCTAATCCAGCCCCGGCACATCGCCCGCTTCTGAGAGCCTCCCGCAAGGCATCCTGGTCGACAAGTTGCCCACGACCAACATTGATCAGAAAGCTCCCCGGTTTCGTCATAGCAAATGTTGAAGCATTCATGAGATGAAAGGTCTCAGAGGTCGCCGGCAGGCAGAGCACAACGTAGTCCGCCTCGGAAAGCGCATCAGAGAGAGCATCCAGGCCATAGACACGCTGGAATGGAATATCATCAGGTCCCCCCTTGCTCAGGTCGGCGCCGGACTCCGATCAGGCTCATACCAAGCGCGGAGAGTCGTCTTGCAATGGCGGTCCCAATATCCCCCATGCCCACCAGGCACGCTGTTTTGCCAAAGAGCGTCGTCCCCGGCGGTTCCCAGAGCTTTTTAGCCTCAAAAGTGGCCTGCATCTCCTTCCAGCGTCGTGACAACAGGAGCATATGAAGCAGAGCCAGTTCGGCGACTGAATCCGCATTGCCCGTAGCAGCTCCTGGCAAATGGGCAACCCAGACCCCCGCCTCCGTCGCGGCCTCAATATCAACTGTGTCCAGCCCTACCGCAAACTCATGGATCACCTGGAAG
>JAFMRP010000557.1 GCA_017354095.1 Ktedonobacteraceae bacterium | reverse complement strand
CTTGTCCTCATCTGACAACTCGTCGACGCCCAGAATGGCGATGATATCCTGCAACTCCTTATAACGCTGCAGCACTTTCTGCACACTGCGTGCTACGTTGTAGTGCTCCTCACCCACCACCTGCGGATCAAGGATACGGCTGGTCGAGGTCAGCGGATCGACAGCAGGGTAGATACCCTTCGAGGCAATCGAACGCTCCAGCACAATCGTCGAGTCGAGGTGGGCAAAGGTTGTGGCCGGAGCCGGATCAGTGTAGTCGTCAGCAGGCACATATACGGCCTGCATCGAGGTGATCGACCCCTTCTTGGTCGATGTAATGCGCTCCTGCAACTCACCCATCTCTTCCGCCAGGTTCGGCTGGTAACCTACCGCGGAAGGCATCCGGCCCAGCAGCGCCGACACTTCTGCCCCGGCCTGCGTGAAACGGAAGATGTTGTCGATGAACAGCAGCACGTCCTTGCCCTCTTCATCACGGAAGTATTCCGCGATCGCCAGGCCGCTCAGCGCCACGCGAAGGCGCGAGCCAGGAGGCTCGTTCATCTGACCAAATACCATCGACAGGCGGTCGATAACACCGGCTTCCTGCATCTCATGATACAGGTCGTTGCCTTCGCGAGTACGCTCACCCACTCCAGCAAACACGCTGTAACCACCGTGCCCCTTGGCGATGTTATTGATCAACTCCTGGATTACAACGGTCTTGCCCACGCCCGCTCCACCGAACGCACCAATCTTACCGCCCTTCATGAAGGGGCAGATCAGGTCGATAACCTTAATACCCGTCTCGAATACCTCCACCGTCGAGGCCTGCTCCTCCAGAGAGGGCGCGTGACGGTGAATAGGATAGCGAGGAGCATCCTCGGCGGCTGGCTTGTTGTCAATCGGACGACCTAACACGTTGAAGATACGCCCCAGCGTCTTGGGTCCAACCGGCACACTGATTGGAGCACCAGTGTCAACGGCATCGGTACCACGCTTCAGTCCATCCGTCGAGCCCATCGCCACGCAGCGTACCCAGTTATTTCCCAGGTGCTGCTCTACTTCGAGCGACAGATCATCCTTCGCCCCCTCGGGACGTGTCAATAGCTCGTTGTAGATTTCAGGTAGCTTATCGGGGGGAAACTCTACGTCAACGACGGCCCCCAGCACCTGCACGACAGTTCCTTTCGTGCCTACATTCGTTACTGCCATGTATTTCTCCATTAACGGGACGCATGTCCCTGTAGCTTGTCTTGCTATAACGCCTGGGCGCCCGACACCACTTCGATAATCTGCATGGTGATGGCAGCCTGGCGCGCTTTGTTATAGATGAGCGTTAAATCATCAATCATCTCGTTCGCACTGTCGGTCGCGTTCTTCATCGCGATCATCTGCGCGGACAGAAAACTGGAAATCGTCTCCAGCAGCGCCTGGTAGACTTGCGTGTCTACATAGCGCGGTAGCAGCGCCTTGAAGATCTCCCTGGGATCAGGTTCGTAGAGATATTCGATGCTCTCTCTCTCCCCACCCTGATCTGCGGGTGGTTGCACCGGCAGCAGCTGTGTACTGATCGGCTGCTGCGTCATGGTGTTGACAAACTTGGGGTAAATCAGGTGAACCACATCCACTTCCCCGTTCAGGAAAGCATCCATAGCTACCTGAGCGATCGCGGAGGCGTCGTTCATAGATGGCCGGTCACCATAGTTGGTGAACTCTGCCAGCATGTTCTGCCGGCTGCGCAAGATGAAATCACGCCCCTTGCGCCCCACACCAATAAACGATACCCCCGGCGTCTGTCCCTGCTCCGCAAATCGCTGCTGCTGCTCGGCCGCGAACTGCGCGGCCAGGCGGTTGATATTCGATGGCAGCGCACCACATAGACCACGATCAGGCGTGATCAAGACAATACCGATATTGCGCACCGGGCGCTGCTGGAGCAATGCCAGCTCTTCGCCCACGTCCGCACCGGCAGCCCTGGCCAGACGGGAGACAAGCGCGTTGAGCTGCTCAGAATAGGGGCGCGATTGCTGCACACGCTCCTGCGCCCTCCGCATCTTGCTGCTCGCTACCATCTGCATAGCCTTGGTGATCTTGGCGGTGTTCTTGATCGATCTGATGCGCTGCCGGATCTCGCGAGTTGATGGCATATGCCTGTCTCCTAGCTCTGGCTCTGCCCGCGCGGCGCAGCGGTCTTCTTGTATTCCTCAATCGCGGCGTTCAGGCGCCCTAGCAGCTCATTATCCATCTTGCTCTTGCCGACAATGGACTTCTCGACAATCTCCGCTACAACATCAGCATGATTGGCTGCCATGTAACGATAGAGACCATCTTCCCATGCGCCCACCAGGTCCAGGGGCACATCGTCAACGTAACCACTGTTGACCGCGTAAATGATCATCACCTGGTTCTCAACGGCTACCGGCTGGTACTGCGGCTGCTTCAGAATCTCCATCTGACGGCGACCACGATCAATACTCGCTTTGGTGGCCTTGTCCAGGTCAGAGGCGAACTGCGCGAACGCTTCCAGGTCACGGAACTGCGCTAGCTCAATACGCAGCGTGCCCGCTACCTGGCTCATAGCCTTTCTCTGCGCGCTGGAACCTACACGGGAAACCGACTGGCCAACGTTGAGCGCCGGGCGCTGGCCCGCGTTAAAAAGGTCACTCTCCAGGAAGATCTGCCCATCCGTAATCGATATGACGTTTGTCGGAATGTAGGCCGAGATGTCATTCGCCTTGGTCTCAATGATCGGTAGCGCGGTAAGTGAACCACCACCGTAATCCTCGTTGAGGCGCGCGGCCCGCTCCAACAGGCGCGAATGCAGGTAGAATACGTCGCCTGGATAAGCCTCGCGTCCCGGCGGACGGCGAATGATCAGCGAAATGTTACGATAAGCTTCTGCGTGCTTGGTCAGATCGTCGTAGATGATCAGCGCATCACGCCCCTGCTCCATAAACTCTTCACCGATAGCACAACCAGCATAGGGCGCCAGGTACTTCATCGGGGCCGGCTCAGAGGCACCCGCCGCGACAATCACGGTGTACTCCATCGCTCCGTACTGCTCCAGGATGGCCTGCGTACGCGCGATCGACGAGTACTTCTGACCAATAGCCACGTAGATACAGATCAGATCCTTGCCCTTCTGGTTGATGATCGTATCAATAGCAATGGCCGTTTTACCCGTCTGGCGGTCACCAATAATCAGTTCGCGCTGACCACGACCAATGGGGATCATGCTGTCAATGGCCTTGATACCCGTTTGTACCGGCGTATCCACCGACTTACGCGTGATCACACCAGGGGCGATACGCTCGACCGGACGATACTGGGTGGTGTTGATCGGCCCGCGATCGTCAACGGGCTGGCCCAGCGCGTTGACCACGCGACCAAGCAGCGCATCACCCACGGGCACCTCGACGATGCGCCCGGTGGTGCGCACTTCGTCGTCTTCACGAATCTGTGTATAATCGCCCAGGATCGGGCAGCTGACCGTCTCCTCTTCCAGGTTGAAGGCCATTCCATACAATCCCGTGCGCGGAAATTCTACCAGTTCAAGATATCGAACATCTTGCAGGCCGTAAATACGCGCTACACCGTCCTGAACAGCGATTACTGTACCAACGCTGGCCGTCTCAGTGGTGCTCGCGCCGAACCCTGCGATGTTCCTTTCAATGATGGCACTGATTTCGTCAGCCCAAGATGCCATCGTTTTCCTCCTAGTGGTTCTGCCTTCATCTGGGTGGGCGCGATACTCGTCTCTCTTTACAGAACGATTGCGCTGTCTTGCCTTCCCAGATGCACTTTCAATGACACACTATTGCTTCTCTACATATATCTGTGGATACTTACATGTTCTACCAGATGTTGCTCCCCCTCCAGGGCGAGCAAGCAAAAAGCATGGCCGCTTGCTCGCGGCCTCACTCAACACTTGCCAGATCAGCGGAGAGGAAATCAGCGTTCGAGCTGGCAACACTGTTGAGTAGCTGCTGTTGGAGTACGCTGAGGCGCAGACGGACGCTGCCATCAATCACCTGGTCTCCAACACGGGCGACTACTCCACCCAGTATGCTCGGATCAACCCGCGTATTCATGATGATCTTCTTGCCAGTTCTGCTTTCCAGTGCCCCCTTTACAAGGGCCCTCTGCGCTTCGTCCATTGGCGCTGCTGTCGTAACCTCGGCTATCGCCTCGTTACGATAGTTGAGCACCATCTGCTCAAATTCACTGGCGATATTCGGCATCAAATCAACCAGTTCGCGCTGGACGATCAGCAGTGCAAGGTTGAGCGACATCGGCAGCACCCTCGACGCCAGCTGCTGGCGTAGGGCTGTCTCTTTGCGCTGCGCCGGGATCTTTGGCTCTCGCAGCAGATAGGACAGCTTGCGATTATGCAATAACTGCGCTATCCCCTGGATATCCTCAAGCGTACGATCCACCTGATTTTGCTTGATGGCCAGGTCGAAC
>JAFMRP010000556.1 GCA_017354095.1 Ktedonobacteraceae bacterium | reverse complement strand
GCGTCACGCGGTTCTGCCGTAAAACGTCCGGGTTTCTCAAATGTTGTGGTCTCCTTGTAGAGAGAAAGAAGTGGTACATGCCTTCCGTCGTCTCGCAGGTTCAGATTTTTCTCTGTTGAGCGTTCTGTAAATGTTGTGATCCGATGAGGGAACTTTGATCATTATCCGAGGGAGTCTTTCATCAAGAAAAACCGCTTTACAGGCAGATCGCGACTCTTTTTCCCACGCAGAGATTCCCGAAGACGAGTTCCCAAAAGAGTACCTCATCGAATCTCAATATTTACACCACAACTATCGGGATGGTGTCATTTCATATCATTTTCACAACTTGCAGCTACACTTACCATTGGTCATGGGCCTGACTCTCTTGACAGTGAGGACGACCATACGACGGCCTGTTCCTGGGAGTGTTCCTAGTGGTGAGCCGTACCTCAGAGATTGACAAAGGAGGAGATATTTGACCTACCAGGGAAGCCAAACAGACTCTATCACAGCGATTGTTTCTAATCTCTATGCCACCATGCTCTCGCTGGCTGTCAAAGGTCAAGGAGAGGCGTATGATGGAGATGAAATCAAGTGGGTCTACACAGGAGGTCCCGCGCTTAATCGTGTCTTTGGCGCACGATTGAGCGCGGAGCATGCGCATTGGTGGATTGCTAAAATCATGGAAATGTTCGGCATGTGGAACGTGCCAATCACCTGGTTACTTGACCCCCTCACGGAACCATATGATCTAGGATCGCGTTTAGAACGTTTGGGCTGGACACGCGCAAGCGACTGGATTGGGATGGCCGTCGATTTACCATGCCTGATGTCGCTGCCTACTTCCCCTTCCCCACTCACGATCAGCAAGGTGCTTTCGTATGAGAGTCTCCAACAATGGAGCCAGGTCACGTTGGATGCTCGCAGTTATGCTTCACCCCAGTTGCGCTCTGACCATGATCGCGTCTTTACTTCGGCAGATGTTGGGAAAGGCACGGGCTGGTTTCCTTATCTAGGAGCTTTAGATGGAAAGGCGGTTGCCACTTGTGGTCTCTTTACTACCAGCAATGTGGTGGGAATTTATTGGGTTTCAACGCTTCCCGATGTTCGCAAGAGAGGCTTTGCGGCACAGCTTCTCCGCTCTGCACTCCAAGATGTGACGACACAGGGATACCAATACGGGATTTTACACTCAGTACCAGCAGCACAGAGGGTGTATCAGAGACTGGGTTTTGTTGAATACTGTAGGATACAGCCCTACATCTGGACACCACAATGAGGAGAGACAGACAGCAGTGCTCATAGCCCGCTGTTCAACAGAAGAATGGTTGGATGGACCCGCTCGCGCGTACAGTGACAACGTCTGGCACGAATGTACATCATTGACTATCTGGATCAATGGACAAGCGATTGAAGCAGGAGGGCCGTTCTGGGGCAGATGGGAGGGACGATCCTCCCCTCACAGTCGTGCGATTCCGTCGATGTTCGATCAGAGAGTCCGCAGCCTTTCAACCAGAGAGTCAAATGACCCGCTTCTGCTTTGTATGGAAACGCTCCCCGCATCCTTTTCCAGAAAAGGTGTTCATTGACAAGACACCTCTGGGAAAAACGAGATGTGGAGCGATTTTCCCAGGAACCTTTGTCTCGGTGCTCATGTTGGAGGGCAAGTGCTTCCATCGGAGGGCTCAACCTGCGAGACGACGGAAGGCATGTACCACTTCTTTCTCTCTACAAGGAGACCACAACATTTGAGAAACCCGGACGTTTTACGGCAGAACCGCGTGACGCAGAAGAGAATGAACGCCAGCCTTTCTTTTTCTCTCCAATTGACAAAAACTCAGTGAAAGCAGCCAGATGAGAAGCGGTTTTGTCCAGAAAATTTGTCCCAGTTCTCAAGATTCGGGGCAATGTTTCACGTTTGCGGGCCACACCGACTCACTTCGTGGGTCATTTACCAACTGACGATCACCGTTTCTGTGCAGATGACACCTGCGGCTGCCACGAAGAACCGGCCCTCATCGGACAGGTGAATGACGAGTGTAACGATGGGCTGCTCACGCCCGCCGAAGCGACCAGGGTAATGAGAGGCAGGCAAATATGATAGACACGATGGTACCCTGCGGTTTTCTGTTGTTTCTGCTGCTGTTCGTGTTTTTATTCAACTGCTGGTTTCTCAAGATACGGTATATCTATCCGCTTGAGGAGCGTATCCGCTGGCTGGAACATGAAGTAGCGCCGCCTGAGCCGGTCAATTATCGCCCACAGCCGAAGCCGACACGCCAGCCGGTACGTCCGCGCTATGTTCCGGTCGAGCGTCAGGGCCAGCGTGAGTTTTCCTGCTTCACGACGGACGACATATATGTAACGGAGGATGCCGAGGTATGATCGTCTTACGTTCCTTGAGCATCCCGAAATAAAGGCCGGCTTCATGGAAGCCTACCGGTAGTTTGTGAACTCGGGAAAGGAGGTGGTAAACTCAAAGAAACGGAGGGAAACCGTTGAGCAGCCGCCGAGAAATCGCCAAAGCCCCAGCCCCCTTAGAGAAGTATGGTGAGCACTTTGACCCCCTGTTTAGCAGAAGCACTCAACGTGAAAGTTTTCGGCAGTATCTTGAGGGTCTGCTGCTGCCCGGCGAGCGGAACAAAACGCTCACCGGCCTGGTCAACACCGAACCATTCGTGGGAGCGCAGTTGCCCCGAGCCCAAAAATGGCAAGGGTTTCTCTCCGAGTCCACCTGGGATGAGCGAGCAGTTCAGGTCGAGCGGCTCAAGCTGCTGCGTAAGGAGGCTGCGACGGCTCCCAACAACCAGGGAGTGCTCGTCATCGATGAAACCGGAGATCGCAAGGCGGGTCACAAAACCGCTCATGTGGGGCGCCAATACCTGGGAAGCGTGGGCAAGATCGATGATGGAGTCGTCTCCGTGACCAGTCTGTGGGCGGACTCGCAGGTCTATTACCCATTGGAGGTCGAGCCATACACCCCAGAACCTCACGTTGCGAAGGGGAGAAACGATCCTGCTTTTCGCACCAAGCTTCAGATCGCTTTGCAGTGAGTCCGCACAGCTGTGGAGCAGGAGTGGCCGTTTCGCGCAGTCGTCGCTGACTCCTTTTATGGAGAAGATCGCGGGTTACGACGGGGCATCCAACAACTCAAGGTTGCCTATGTGATGGCACTCAAACCCTCCCACAACGGGCGCGCATCCTCAGGGGGCAGCGGGTTCCCTCAAAGAGGTGGCCAACGCCGCCGGGTGGGAGAGTGCTCAGTCCCCCGGCAAGTGGCAAGCCATCACCCGAACCTTTCGCCATGGCGATCCACAGCACTGGTGGGTGCTCTCGATGGTAGCGGAACCGTATGGACCCAATCAGGCCGAACGAGCAGTCGTTGCCACGACAGATCCCGAGACCTTGCCGGATCTCACCACCTGGTATCTGGTCACGAATCTGCCTGCTTCTGCCTTGGAGCAGGAGCGGCCCCAGCCATGGTCTCTCGCCGCTCTGGAAGAGGTCATCCGGCTCTATGGGCTGCGAAAGTCGGGTCGAGCAAAGCTACAAGCAAGTCAAGCATGTCTTGGGCTGGGCGCAGTATCAAGTACGAAGTGATCAAGCCATCCGTCGGCATTGGCAGTTGGTCTGCTGCGCGTTTTCCTTTTGTTGGTATCATGCCAGCCACTTCTCTTCCAGCACGATGAATGCGCTGTTGAAGCCAGATGAATCGGAAGATCTTCGAGAGACAGAGGTTCCTGCGAAAGCCGCGGGAACAGGGGAAAAAAAGCAACGGGAACAAAGGCAAGCGGCCCCCGATGTCCTGGCCGGTGGCGCTGCGAATGGTGCGAGCCTGGCTGGAACCCTGGATCCTGTTGTGGCGCTATTGGAGAGCGTGGAGCAAGCAGCCCCCGCCTCTTGCTCTCCGACGCCTGCTTGAGGAGGTGAGGCAAGGGCACGGGCTGTTTCTCTATGAGACGTTCTGAGAAGGCTTGAACGTTCAGCTTCGTTTCCACCCCATCGCCAACATCGCTCGTCTGATCGTGGCCGAGCTGACTTGCATGCCTTGTTCGGCCTCCCAGATCTGGCAGTGCTCGTCCAGAGTTGCGCCGGGGTGGGCTTCTCGTTGGCTGAGCAGGTGCGTTTGTAAAGCCTTGCCTTTGATGCTTGGGCGACCAGGGATGGGACGAGGGAGCACCGTTCCGGTCTCGCGTCGCTGCTTCAGGTAGCGCTTCATCGTCGATCGTGAGACGTGCAATTGATCGATAATCGCGTTCCGAGCAGTCCCTGCATCCACGGCACAAAGGACTTGGTGTCGTAGTTCTTGAGAGTGGGCTCGCATGGGGTCATTGTGTCATTTGGCTCAAACCTTCTGCAAGCCCAAGTCCACAAACTACCGCTACAGCGGTCTTCACAAGAATTGAACCCACAGCCATTCATCTTTTCAGGATTTTGGAGTAAAAGAGGTGTATGTGAGAAACAAGTAATATTTGGT
>JAFMRP010000071.1 GCA_017354095.1 Ktedonobacteraceae bacterium | reverse complement strand
ATGATGCGTTCCTTCTCCTGGATGACGCGGCGTGCCTGTTTAATCTCTTCGGGGATGGAGGTGCGCATCTGGTCGATGACGGATAGGATATCGCTCTCCTTGACGATGATTTGATTGAGCAGTGGCATTCTGCGGCTACTGGCGATGAGGTTGTCCAGGCGGTCTATCAGATAGAGTATGTCCATACGATGCCATCTTCCTTCCCTGCCGGCATGTTTTCCTGGTGGGGGACGTGTCTACTTACCGAGTTTTCGCTGTAGAGCGCGTACCACCACGGCCGGGAGCAAGTCGTTCACGTTGCCTCCCAGGCTGGCTACTTCCTTGAGCAAAGATGAGCTGATAAAGAGTTGTTCGAGATTGGTGAGCAGGCAGACCGTTTCGATTTCTGGTGCCAGCTTGCGGTTCATCAGGCCCTGCTGAAATTCGGCCTCGAAGTCCAGGGGGGAGCGTAATCCTTTGATGATGGCCTGGCCGCCGACTGAGCGTACGTAGTCTACAAGCAGTAGATTGGCGAATTTTTCGACGCGTACGTTGGTGAGCTCTTCGGCCTGGATGACCTCCTGCCAGAGTGCCACGCGCTCATCGACCGAGAACAGCAGATTTTTGGCGGGATTGGCGTATACGGCGATAATGAGTGTATCGAAGAGCCCCGCACTGCGGCGTGCGATATCGAGATGACCGTTGGTCAGGGGGTCAAAGGCGCCAGGGTACACGGCGATGCGACCTGGCTGCTTCTCGTTGCTCACTCCTGTTTCCTTCCTTCTGCTTGCGAAATATAGCGGTGTTCCTCTTCGACGCTGTCTCCCCACAAGAACAAAGAACTACTCCTCATTAAACCATATCGTTGTCCTTTCGGCAATAGGTTTATGCGGACGAGATCATTGGGAAGTCTTTGAGGTGGAGGTGATGCTAAAAAACGCGTGCAAAAAAGCTTCACAAAGCTTCACACCGCCTCCCAGGCCGATTCAAAGCTTCACACAAAGCTTCACAGAGGGTTCACAAGGTTCAAAAGCTTCACAGCCGCTTGTAGAGCGGTTTTATGGATATTTTATGCTCATAGTGTGTAGATGGAGGTCGAGCAATGTGGATGTATAGCAAGCGAGCAGCCTATCGAAAATAGAGGTTGCTCGCTTTTTGTATGCGTGTATGCAAATGGGTGGGAGATTATTGAGAGGTGGTCTGGGCGAGGCGGCGCTGGCGACCGGCGATGGCTTCACCCATGCCGACGGCGCCCAGGCCGAGCAGCAGGTGAATCGTTTTGAGGAGCCAGATGAGGGAGGGTGCCATAGCGAAAAGGTTTTGCTGGCTCACGCCATAAATGAGGACGATGAGGCCGAGCAGAAATGCGCCGATGGCCAGGCCGAGGTTGCCCCCGTTGCGAGCGAAGCCAATGGTGAATGCCAGCACCCAGAGGCAGATGACGACCAGGATGCCCAGAAGCATGTGGATTCCCTGCCAGGCCTCGGTGACCGGGACTACCCCAATCCAGAACAGGATGCCAAGGATGAGAGCAAGGAGCGCGCAGACGCGCAGGACCATGACACTGATACGTGTGAGCATATGGTAAAGACTCTCTTTCGTTATTTATAGGCTACTCTGCCAAACTTCGTTTGACGGTTGCGCAGGCCTCTTGTCCAGACGGCCAACGACGCTTTGGCGTCTGGCGCTGCGCGCCCAGGCCGTCTGCAAGGAATCGCCTGCGGCGGCGTGAGAGGAAAGGAGCGGGGACACCCCGCGCCCCGGCAGGAGGGCTGACTGCCCTCCTGCACCTCCCGTTATGATGCCATTCAATGAATAGTGGTCAGAGTACTATCATCGAGTATGATACAGTACCACGAGTATACCACTTGCTGTAGGAGAGGTGGTAGAGGTGTGGGCAATGAGGCCGACCGAATGGACGTTCATATAACAGTGTTTTGAAAACGTGATACTTTTGCATGAAAACGTGATAATATTGTGGTGAAATTGACTTGCCTTTTCTGTTAAAAAGAGCTATAAAACATTGTAGGTTAGTGCAGTGCTTAATTGTGATCGAAAAGCGATATCGAGAAAGGAGCTTGTTGTGCGAGGAGGCGAAAGTGAAGTCGCCCGGCTCCGCCAGCGAATCGCGGAAGAGATAGAGTCGATGCAGAACGGCTTTTCAGGCTTTGCCGCTGGTGTCGCACGGCATGACTTTATCCGAGCGCGAATGGAACAGATTGGGGATCATCAGGATGAGCTGGCGGAATACATAGGTGACACGGATGCTGCACATCTTGTATGTGAGTTATATATTCATGTGATGGGGAATGACTCGCAAAATTCAGCGCAGTGATTGTTCTATTTTTTACAATGTAGGTGTGTAATCCTTCGGGTTGTAGCGGCCTCTGAAGCAGGATATCATGCAGGCAGGGGCCGTGTAGTTTTTGGCATATGGGGCCACCTCGTACCGAGGTGGCCCCATATGCGTTTATGCTTAGTCGTTTGGTGGCGGGTTGGTGGTTTGGGTTGTTTTGCTGGGGGTGTCGGCCTGGCTGACGGCTGTCTCTCCACCGTCGCCGTAGAGGAAGCAGTTGGTCCAGTGGCCGCCGCCCAGCTCGGTGCGTTTGGGGAAACGCTCTTTACACACTGGCATAGCGTAGGGGCAGCGTGGGTGGAAGCGGCAGCCGCTGGGTGGATGGATCAGGCTGGGGATCTCGCCACGTGCCGGAAGCTTGACCTGCTCTCTGCTTTTAATGCGATCCGGGTCGGGAGCGGCTGAGAGCAGCAGTTGTGTGTAGGGATGTTTGGGACGTTGGATGACCTCGTCGCTGGGGCCGCCCTCTACCACCTGTCCGGCATACATGACCAGGGTATCTTCAGCGAAGTAGCGTGCGCTGGCGATGTCATGTGTGATAAAGAGCAACGCCAGTTGTTCCTCATCCTTCAAGCGCAGCAGCAGATTGAGGATGTCCAGGCGGATGGAGACATCGAGCATGGAGACCGGTTCGTCGGCCAGCAGCACTTCGGGCTGCACGGCCAGTGTGCGCGCGATAGCCACGCGCTGGCGCTGGCCGCCGCTCAACTGGTGCGGATATTTCTGGATGAACTGCTCGGCGGGGCTCAGGCTCACGCGATTGAGCAGTGCCAGGACCTGTTCTTCCTCCTCGCGCGCGTTGCGAGCATGTCCGAAGATGCGCAGCGGACGGCTCAGGTGGTAGCGCACGCTATGAACCGGGTTAAGCGAGCCGAAGGGGTCCTGGAAGACCAGCTGTACATGGCGGCGGTAGGAGCGCAGCACCGTGCTGTTGCGGTGTTTCATATCGACCGGTTCGCCGCGGAAACGTACCTTACCGGAGGTGGGATCGTAGATGCGAGCCAGCATGCGTGCAATGGTCGTTTTCCCGCTGCCGCTCTCTCCTACCAGCGCGGTTGCGCGACCGGGGTAGAGCGCCAGTGTGGCGTCTTCGACAGCGTGTACGCCGGCTCTAGGAGCCAGCGGGTTGAACTGGCGCACCGGAAAAATTTTGCGCAGATGTTCTGCCTCTAGAATAGGTTTTTCGTCTCGTGTTGCGTTTGTTTGCTGCGATGTAATTTCCGAAACACTCATCGTGCCACTCTCCCTTCTGCCAGCGCCTCGTAGCTTGTCGCCAGTTCAAGCGTGGTTGGTAACTCATTGCGATATTGCGAATTGTAGAGATGGCAGGCTACCAGCTGATCTGGTGCTGAGACCTGCGCGGGTCGTAGTTGTGGTTCCTCTCTGGAGCAGGCGTCAAAGGCCAGGGGGCAGCGTGGATGGAACGGGCAGCCAGAGGGGACATTACGTAGATCGGGTGGTGAGCCGGGGATGCCGACCATGCGCCTGCGAGGGCCCTGAATTTTCGGGAAAGAGTTCAGCAGGCCATAGCTATAGGGGTGGCGTGGGTGATCGAAGAGGTCAATATTAGAGGCCGTTTCGATCAACTTGCCCGCGTACATAATAGCGATCTTGTCGGCCAGTTCCAGAAGCAGCGAGAGGTCGTGCGTGATGAAAATCATCGCTGTGTTCAGCTCTTTGCAGAGCGAGCTCACCAGTTCGAGGATTTCGCGTTGCACCACAACGTCCAGCGCGGTGGTTGGCTCGTCCATAATGATCAGCTCGGGTTCCAGGGCAAGGGCGATGGCGATGACCGCGCGCTGGCGCATGCCGCCGCTCAGCTCATGTGGATAGCTGTTGAGGCGGTCAGCTGCGATGCCAACCATTTTGAGCAGTTCGACAGCGCGGGCCTTGCGCGAATCGGCTCCCATTTCGGGCCGATGGACCTCCAGCACATCCATGATCTGCTTGCCAATTTTCATTACCGGGTTCAGAGCGTTCATCGCGCTCTGGAACACGATTGACAGTTCATCCCAGCGGAACGCGCGCAGCTGGCCCGCAGAAAATTCGAAGATGTCTACTGGTTGATTCTCTTCCAGTCTAGTGGCTTCGCTGCCATTTTTCTCTCGTTTCAGGGAGAAGAGGGGTACATTGCCGCGCTCCCTGCCGCCGGAACGTGGGTAGTAGAGCACTTCGCCGCCGGTAATCATCGCGGGTGGGCGGAGTAGGCGAGCGATTGCATAGGCCAGCGTCGATTTGCCGCTGCCGCTTTCGCCGGCCAGGCCGATAATCTCGCCGCGTTTGAGCGTGAAGCTCACCTCATCGACCGCGTGGACTGTTCCGCTAGCGGCGTAATAGTCCACGCTGACATTTCTAACATCCAGCAGCATATCCTTTTCCAGAGTCATCAAGCCACCGCCTTTTTCATACGTTTTAAAATCCTGGGTCTGGTCTCGCTGCGCAGGCGCGGGTTTGCCATTTCATCGATACCGTAGTTGATCAGGATGAGGCTGGTTCCAACCAGGGCCAGGCAGACAATGGGTGGTATGACCCACCACCAGGCATTGAGAAGAATCGCATCGTTGTTTTGCACCCAGTAGAGAATTGAGCCCCAGCTGACATCGGTTGGGTCACCCAGACCAAGAAATTGTAGACCTGTTGCAGCTAGAATAACATAAACTGTAGTGCCAACGAAACCTGCCGCTACAATTGCGATCTGGTTGGGCAGGATCTCGAAAAACAGGATGCGCAACGTGTGTTCGCCATTGGAGCGCGCGGCCTCGACGAAGTCGCGGTCACGCATAGACATTGTTTGTGCGCGCAGGACGCGGGCTCCCCAGGACCAGCTGGTGAAGGTGAGCACTAAAGCGATAGTCAGCGGTCCTTTGAAGGGGAAGAATGCCGCGATGATGATCGCCAGGACCAGTCCGGGCAGCACGAGAAAGACATTGATGATCAGGGAGAGGATGTCGTCAACGATGCCGCCGAAGTAGCCGGAGACCAGCCCGATAACCGTTGCGACCAGGGTTACCAGGGCGCTGGTGATGAAGCCCCACAGCAGGGAGGTGCGTGTGCCAACGATTATCTGTGCGAAGACATCCTGGCCTGTTTGCGTTGTGCCAAACCAGTGAGT
Organism: Ktedonobacteraceae bacterium; assembly: GCA_017354095.1. GTDB lineage: Bacteria > Chloroflexota > Ktedonobacteria > Ktedonobacterales > Ktedonobacteraceae > Bu33. The sequence continues at coordinate 5,605 of JAFMRP010000071.1, read as the reverse complement.
GGCGGACGGGGCAGCCAGAGCGTCATCGGAGAATTTATTGGGATCGGTATGGATAAGGAATGGGCCGAAGATAGCGACCAGGATGAAGATACCCAGGATCGTCACGCCCATTGCAACTTTGCGGTTATTTCTGAGCAGGCGCACCAGATCGCGCATGCGGCCTCCGACCGCGGCGGGTGCGACCGCGCCCGGTGCGCCTACGATGCTCATGGTATCGCCAGGCGGGGGCGCTATTACTTCCAGCGTGCTGACCGGTTCTGTCGCGCTGGTGTTGGTATTTTCAGGTACTGGAAACTCCTGAGAGGGTATCGGTTTACTCATCGTTTCTTTACCCCTTTCCCTGGCGTACACGTGGATCGAGTACGGTATAGAGCAGATCGACCAGGAAGTTTGCTCCCAGTACGGCCGCGACGATCAGCAGAAACATACCCTGCATCAAAGCATAGTCGGAGCCCTGCACTGCTTGCAGAAGGGAGAAGCCGATGCCGGGGTATGAAAAAACGATTTCGATCAGCAGCTGTCCGGCAACCGCGCTGCCCAGAGCGATAGCGAAGCCGGTGAGGTTGGGTAGAATGGCATTGCGAGCCGCGTAGCGTGTCAGGACGCGTCGTTCTGGAAGTCCTTTGGCCTCCGCCATCAGAACGTAGTCTTCCGCCAGTGTCGTGATCATCGCACTGCGCATACCGAGCATCCAGCCGGCCATACTGGCCAGTACGAATGAGAGGGCTGGCAGCAGGGCGTGTTCAAATACGCTGTACATGAAATCGGACGACCAGTCTGGGATCATGTTGCGGTCGTAGCCGCCGGAGGTGGGGAACCAGCCCAGGGTGAAGCCCAGAACGTAGAGCAGGAGCAGCGCCAGGCAGAAGTAGGGTACGGACGAGACAAAGGTAAAGATGGGTGGCAGGAGGTTATCCAGGAAGCCGTTGCGTCTCCAGGCCACCAGCGCGCCTAGCACTGTGCCTATGATGACGCTAATGATCAGCGAGATAAGCACCAGGCCCAGGGTCCAGGGCAGCTCCTGGCCGATGACCTGGATGACAGGAGCCGGGAAGTAGGTCACGGAGAGGCCCAGATTGCCGTGCAGCAGATTATTAAGATATTGAAAGTACTGTATCCACATGGGATCGTTGGTGACGCCGAATTGTATGCGCAAAGCATCGATTGCCTTTGGATCAACACGGCCCTGGAACCTGGCAATAAATGCTGACGCGGGGTCGCCGGGCGCCAGGCGTGGCAGGATGAAATTGATAGTGATGGCCGCCCAGAATGCTATCAGGTAGAAGCCCAGGCGGCGCAGCAGGTGACGCATGCGTTCACTCCTTCTAGTCGAAAGTGCATCTTCTCAGTCAGAAAGAAGATGATCGCCCGGCGGATCTGCTACCCACGCAAGAGCGATTGAGAGAAAGAAGGAAGAGGTAGCCGCTTATTTTAAGAAGCGGTTACCCCTGTCTGTCTATTCCAACTGCCTGGCAACCATGGTTGCCAGGCAGTTGAAGCAGGAGAACCACCAAAGGACTAAACAGATTTGAGGTTCAGAACTACGACCTCAGCATCTGGATAATGGAAGGGTGCGGGGCTCGCGAAAGCATTATTCTTATCAGGGAAACCGGTGAAGCGCGCCGTGTTGCTCTCGCTCCAGATCGGACCGTAAAACAGAGGCACGGCTGGTACCTTCTCAACCATAATCTTCTGGATGCCGGCGATGGCCTGCTTCTGCGCGGCCTCGTCGTTGGTCGAAGCGAACTGGCTAAGCAACTGGTCAGTGGAGGAATCCTTCCAGCGCTCCCAGTTGGTTGGAGCGGCTGTACCGATCGGGGCCGTATTCTTGCTGTTCAACAGGTCGTTGTACAGGTAGAAGGGCGTTGGGCCGCCATCGGTCCAGGAGATGGACATGTCGAAGGTGCCGTTCTGCTGTTTGGCGAAGTAGTCGTTAAAGGACAGCGGGGTTACGGTTGCTTTGATGCCGATCTGCTTCAGGTTGTCGGCGATAACCTGGCAGGTAGTGACCCAGTCGGTCCAGCCAGTCACGACGTTGAGTTTGAAGTCAAATGGCTTGCCATCTTTCCCAACGTAGAAGCCGTCAGAGCCCTTGGTATAACCGGCGCTGGCCATCAACTGCTGGGCTTTCGCGACGTCCTGGGCATTGCTCAGGTTCGCGTAGTCGGGCGACATAAACGTCTGGTGGTTGGGCATAACCAGGCCAGAGAGGTGCGCGGTGGCCGCATAGCCGCTTTCAGCGTTTTTCGAGATCTGGTCGCGGTTGATTGCGGCGCTAATGGCCTGGCGAACCGTCACGTTGCTAAATGGTTCCTTGGTCAGATTGAGGTAGAGCATCACGGTGTTGCCTGCCGGGAACCAGTAGTGATGATGTACGGGATCACGAGCTACATAGGTCTGTTCGATCTTTGGCGTATACAGGCCAGACCAGTCGATGTCGCCTTTGTCCAGGTCCAGTTCAACTGAAGTGTTGGAGTTATAGGACGGGTAGTGTAGCTCCTCAATTTCGGGTTTGCCGGGCTGCCAGTAGTTGGGATTTTTCTTGTAGACGACCAGCTGTGGCGTGAACGATTTCACGGTGTAGGGGCCGGTGCCCACAGGATTATCGGTATTAAGGAACTTGGTCGGATCGCCGACGCTCTGGAAGATATGCTTGGGCACGATATAGGTCTGTCCGCCGGCAAAGTAGACTATTGGTGTGTAAGGCTGCTTCAACGTGATTTTGAAGGTATTGGCGTCGGGTGCTGCGACACTCTGAATGAGGCTCCACAGAGCGTGGCTATCGGCCGCCGGGTACTGCTTCAGCATCTGGAAGGTGAAGAGCACATCATCGGACGTGAAAGGTTGTCCATCTGACCATTTGACTCCCTGGCGCAGAGTGAAAGTGACACTTTTCGCATCGTCAGCGACTTTGTAGTCAGAAGCTAGCCAGGGCTGGGCCTTACCATCCAAAAGGTTAACGAAGAGCAGTGTCTCATAGATCATACCCAATGTACCAGGATCGTTGCCGGTAGCATAGGGGCCGAAGTTCTTGGTGAAGTCGCCATTGGGGCCGGGAACGATGGTCAGTACCTTGTTTTTCTGGCCCGTCTGGTTGTTGCCGGATGTGCCTCCGCAGGCGACAAGCACCATGCTAAAAATTACGAGAAGAGAGAAGAGTATTGCTCCCCTGGGGGCCTTCTTTCTGTTGAAGGCCGAAGCCATTTGATTGGAAGCCACAAGAAACCTCCTCATGAGTTGTGGTGGGATCGGACGATGATCCCTCTCATTAAAAAAGATAGTGAATGGGTGTAGAGCTCTCTATAGGGAGCCAGATGGCTCCAGAAGCCGGCTGATGCCGGACAACATCACAACCTTGATCTCAGGTTGTCGAGTGATAAGTCCTGGGAAGACCCACAAGAAGCACGCACTACGAAACTGGTAACGAGCTGGATACGTAGAGGGTCGGTGCTAATGATACGCTCATTAACGCCGGCAGGTGCGCCCAGGGCGTTATTGAAATAAGTAGCGGGAATGGTGTAGGAAGAGAAGCCTTCAGAGCCCAGCAGCGAAAGCAGCAATTCGATGCCGCGCCGTCCCATTTCCAGGAATGGTTGGCGTACTGTGGTGAGGGCTGGTCGAACGTGCGCCGAGAGTGTGAGGTCGTCGAAGCCTACCAGGGCGACATCTTCGGGCATGTGCAGGTTATACTCCTCTGCCGCCGCCATCACGCCATAGGCCATTGAGTCGTTTCCCGCGAAAATCGCTGTGGGACGCTGCTCAGGCGGCAGGGAGAAAAGCCTGTTGGCGAGCAAGCGGCCACCGGTCTGGGTGAAATCTCCCTCCAGCACCAGTTCTGGGCATATGGGTAGTCCTGCCTCCTCCATGGCCTGGCGATAGCCCTCGTAGCGTTCGCGCGAACAGAGATATCGCATGGGGCCCTGGAGATGGGCGATGCGCTGGTGGCCCAGTTGAATAAGATGGCGCATCGCTGTCAGCGCTCCCCCCTTGTTATCGATACCGATCCAGGGAATGGTTGGGAAGATCTCCTGGTCATCGATCATGACCATAGGGATGCCATGCTGGTGCAGGCGCAGCGCGTGTTTGACGAATTGTCCTGGCAGAATGGCCAGGATGCCTGCAGTCAGCCTGGTATCGAGGATATGATCGATGAGATCCCCTTCCCCGGTGTCGCGGGTGGAGTCGTTGAGGCTGTACAGCACGATATCGTGCGGTGTATTGCCGAGAACTTCGGCGACTCCTTTGATGATTTCGGGGATAAAGGGCCAGGTAAACGAGGGGATGATAACGCCAATCATCGAATGGCGCCGGGTTGCCAGAGCGGAGGCCGTAACGCGAGGAATGAATCCTTCTTCCTCAACGATACGCAGAATGCGTTCGCGAGTCTCGGGGTCAACATCCGGTTTGCGGTTGAGCACGCGCGAAACGGTGGTTTTGGACACGCCAGCCAGGCGGGCGATGTCATCAATCGTGCGCTTCCCTGCCATAGGGGGTCTCCGTCCAAAATAAGGCAACAATGCCGTTTTTGCAGGTTAGAAGCGAGAGCTTCCAACAATTATAACTTCATTGACCGGGCGCCGTAATCTATCCGTAACAGATGCGGCACTATTGCGGTACCGGTTACATATAGATTATTGACAAGTATAATGGCGAAAGAAGAGTGTGTCAACGAACATGTGTACTAATTTATCGATGGATTTTTACCTCTGCTTAAATTCCCGACAATATGTACCTAGCATTAGATTATGCTGAGAATAAAGAGGATGGTAACTGTATACTTGCAGGCGCTGCGAGTGATATCTATAATGAAGCAGTAGAAAGGTTCCGTATTTTTGCTACTATCAGTTCACTCTGCCGCCGGGCAGATCAGGAGGGAGGGAGAGTATGCAGCAAAACGTTACCCGGCAGCCGAATCAGGAGAACCAGCCTCTGTTAAAGGCGCTGATTGTTGACGATGAGGAAAATATCATCGAGTTGATACGGTTGGGGCTGCGTTATGAGGGGTTTCAGGTAGAGACTGCTTCTGATGGAGAGCAGGGGGTGACGCTGGCACAGCGCGTCAGCCCTGATGTGATTATTCTGGACGTGATGATGCCAGGCATTGATGGATTGGAAGTGCTGCGTCGTTTGCGTGCTAATCCTACGACCAGAGATATTCCCATCTTAATGTTGACGGCCAAGGACGAGGTAAGTGACCGTATTCTTGGGTTGCAGACGGGGGCTGATGATTATCTCACCAAGCCCTTTGACTTCTACGAACTGTTAGAGCGTATTCGCGCCGTACTGCGGCGTCAGAGGAGACAGACTGCGCAAGCGGGAGATGATGTGACTGATGGGCAAAGCCTGCAATTTGAGGATTTGCGCATGAACACGGCGACGCGTGAGGTCACGCGTGGAGGTCGTGTGATCGAGCTTACTGCTACCGAGTATAACTTATTGCATTTGTTTATGAACCATCCTCGGCAGGTGTTAGACCGCCAGACCATCCTGAACCGGGTCTGGGGTTATGACTTTCTTGGCGAGACGAATATTATTGAGGTATATGTGCGCTATTTGCGCGAAAAAATTGAGGATTCGCCCAGCACACCGCGGTTGATCCAGACGG
>JAFMRP010000555.1 GCA_017354095.1 Ktedonobacteraceae bacterium | reverse complement strand
GCATGGACAGCAAATTTTTGCTGCTCAAGCACATCTGTAGCCTGCGAGGATTGAGCACTATAGATCCCGGCAATATGTTGATAATAGCGCTCGATGGCATTGAGGGTGGCAATGTCCAACTGGTAGTGGTCAGCCTCATTCCTACTGGTATCTGTTTCTCTGTGCGCTCTGGCCCGCAGCACTTCGAAGCGCAACGCGTCCGTGGTCTGTCCATTGCGGCTGGCCAGATCTCGTTGGGCAGTATAAAGGACGACCTCCGACTGATGCACTTCAACACGCCGCTGTTTCGTAAGCTCAAAAATCGCGTCATACTGCTCAGAACTGCTCTTCAGCTTCTCCCGGGCAGCATTGATTGCTGCCAGGCGTTGAGCAGCAGCGGGATTGATGAGCTCCAATTCCATACGAAAGAGTGCTGGATCTCTGTCAGGATCTATCTTTATACGGGAACGAGCCGCGTCAATGGTCTGCAATTCTATAGTCTTCAGCGCCTCGGATATGGAGAAACGGGCATCACTGTAGCCCTCTTGCCGGGCTTCAGCAGCTTGAAGACGCTCCACCGCCATCTGATGACGTGCTGCCGCCATCTGCACAAAGTGTTCCGCTGCGGCCTGACGATCGCCCTGGGTCTGAGCGCTTACGGCTAACTCTTTCCATCGATCGCTTTCTGTCTGATAGTGTTGTGCCATGAGATCATGGAGTTTAGCCTGCTGAGCATGCATCTCAGCTTCTGCAGCCACCAGAGTGATTTCGTGTCGCAGTACAGACGCCTGAAACGCTTCTAACGAACTCGGATAAGTGCTCTTCTCCGTCATCTGCGCAGATACGGTCCGGAGAACCTGGCGCTCACCAGCGGTGAGGCTCTCGGGGTCACGTTGGAAACGCGAGGCCAGATGCTCAAGATCGCAGGCTTCATCATGAGCATTTATAGCGGCCTCATGACGCTCTACACACTGTTCGAGCTTCTGGCACTGATCTCGAATCTGCTGATAGAGAGGAGGAAGCTCGCTCTCAGATGGCGGCCTGATCTCAAAAGGGGAAGAAAGCGCATGCTCAGCGCGCTCGATCTGCTCCCGAATCTGGTTATGGTAGGAAATGGTGTCCTCACGGCGTGTAATGACGTCACGAAGGGCGACGGAAACATGCTCGGACTGCTGTTCTGACGGAGCCTTGCTCTCTGGAAGAAGATCACGCAATATATTTATTGAAAAGGGCTGTTCGGGCAACTCGCCACTTCTTTGGCGGTCTGCATCCGGGCCATGATCCCCTGATGGATGGACCATCGCATCTGTACTCCTGATGATTTTAATTTAACTCAATGGCAGTATAGCGATGGTGCAAGCGAGTTGTAAAGCGCATCATGGGATTAGTTTCCGTTAATAATGGAGCGCTAATCAGTGCAGACCAAACCTCACAAGTGCCTGATGAAGCGGGAAGGGCGTGGTACAATGCCTGCAATACCACGATGAAGTGTATATACAGAAAGAGAGTTACTCGCGTGTCTATTATACAGTCGCTACCCCGTTGGGATATGACGCCAGTTTTTCCGAGCCTGGAGTCACCAGAGTTCGCAAAGGGCTTCGCTGAAGTTGTGAGTGATATCGATGAACTGGCCACTTTATTTGATACGCATCGCGTCCAGGAGCAGCCCGTCACGGCTTTCGACGAGGCCCTGATACCAGCCTTTGAGACACTGATTGACCGGTACAATCAAGTGTTGCGCAAAACGCACATACTGAGCACATATATTCTCTGCTTCGTCAGAACCAATTCATACGATAACCTGGCGCAGGCCAGAATGAGCGAGCTACAGCGATCGCAGGTGCGCCTGTCTCTGCTGAATAAGCGTTTTACAGCCTGGCTGGGCGGGCTGGACATGGAGTCGTTGATCGCACACTCCAGCGTAGCGCGCGAGCACGCCTACTACCTGCGCCGGGCGCAGGCAGAGGCCGCGCACCTGATGTCACCATCCGAAGAAGTCCTGGCTGGAGAATTGAACCCGAGTGGTGGCTCCGCCTGGGCACGCCTGCACGGCAATGTCACCTCACAGCTCACGGTGGAGATGCGGCAGGATGGGCAGCGGCAGGAATTGCCAATGAGCGTCGTGCGTAACATGGCCTATGATGCCAACCGTGAGGTGCGCCGCGAAGCCTACGAGGCCGAGATGGCTGGTTGGAAGCGTGTAGCGATCCCGCTGGCCGCTGCGCTGAACAGCATCAAGGGCGAGGTCAATGTGCTGGCCCAGCATCGGAAATGGGAAGCGCCGCTCGATATCGCGCTCTTCGTCGACAGCATCGACCGGGAAATCCTCGATGTTATGCTAGCGGCAGCGCGCGAGTCGTTCCCTGACTTTCGGCGCTACCTGCATGCCAAGGCGCGCGCGCTGGGTTTGTCGCGGCTCGCCTGGTACGATCTCTCCGCGCCTGTTGACTCGCAGGGGCGTGTATGGGAATTCAACGAGGCGGCAGACTTTATTGTTGAGCAGTTTGGCACCTATTCACAGCGCCTGGCCGATTTCGCGGCGCACGCTTTTCGTGAACACTGGATTGACGCGGAACCACGGCCCGGCAAGCGCGATGGAGCTTTCTGCACAGATCTACGCAGTGCTGGCTCGCGCGTCTTTACCAACTATCGCCCGGCATTTAGCGGCGTCAGCACCCTGGCGCACGAACTGGGGCACGGCTATCACAACCTGAACCTGCGGCAGCGTACGGAATTGCAGCGTAGCCACCCGATGACCCTGGCGGAGACAGCCAGTATTTTCTGCGAAACGATCATTCGCCAGGCTGCTCTGCGCAAGGCCGACCAGCGGGAGCAGATCGCCATTCTTGAAGCCTCGCTGCAGGGCACCTGCCAGGTAGTTGTTGATATCACCAGCCGTTTCCTCTTTGAGCAGCGTCTCTCTGAGAGACGTCTTCAGCGCGAACTGTCAGTTGATGAATTGAATGAAATCATGCTGGAGGCGCAGCGCGAGACCTATGGAGATGGACTGGATCAAGAACTGCTGCATCCCTACATGTGGGCGGTCAAACCGCATTATTACAGCACCGGGCGCCTGTTCTACAACTATCCCTACATGTTTGGCCAGCTTTTTGGCCTGGGTCTCTACGCGCGCTACCAGGCTGACCCGGAAGCATTTAAGCGAGGCTATGATGATTTGCTATCCTCCACCGGCATGGAGAGCGCGGCGACACTGGGAGCACGCTTTGGTATTGACTTGCGTGCTAAGGAGTTCTGGCACGCCAGCCTGGATATTATCCGAGCTGACATTGAGCGCTTTGAAGCGTTAATCGACACACATTAGAGCATCGGTCAAGGAATCACGCAGCCTTCTGAAGCTCAGCTTGGAGCTCTCCTAAAGAAATGAGAGGATCTCACTGCCGATCAAGAGTGCAAGGAGCACACACAGGAGGAACAGTTGTGGCGGCATTCCCAGAATGGCTCGTGTTTCCTTTGCAAATGCTGGGTCAACCCATCGTGTTCCTGGAAGGATGCTTGCCACAAGCATAGAAAACCAGTAGAGCGCTGCGACGATGACCCCAAGATGAAACTGGAGCTGTTGATCACCTCCAGAATACCACAGGAGCCACAGCGTGAGCAGCCCCAGGAAGACTCCCAGTGAGATCGTTTGCCCATTATGAAACCTGGCATGTGGCGGCCAGTGTGGATTGTGCATATGCTGCTTCGCGGTGGCAGGTATCACCAAATCTGCTAATGCACCTCCCAGTGCCGTTGCAATCGCCATCAGGCTCACCAATGCTTTTGCTAGCAACAACCAGATATCCATAATGTTTTCCTTTTTAGAGATGAAGAAGATGTTTCTTTGTGCTCAAGAATTTGAGGAAGTTTCCAGAGTAAGCTCATCATTCACCAAAAGTGTGTCAGAGCCCTACGGGTTGATCCCATGTTTTGGGATTTATAGACTCATCCTTCTGGACCAGTATGAACCGATCCAGAAGTTGAGCATAGAGATGTAGCCCGAAGCGTTGATCAGATGGGCCAGGAAAGCACCTCGACAGTAACGCCACCTGGTGCTTGCACATAAAAGGTCCAGGCATGACTCCGTCGTGGTGGCTTCATCTCAAACCCATCGTCTTTCAACTGTTGATAGATCTCGTTGACACGCTCCTCACTCTCCTGGACAAAGCCGACATGAAAAGAGCCAGGATAATTCACCTGACCAGCTTTCATCAAGGTGAGCACCAGATGATCGTCGTCAAGAAGCACCGTCAATCCCTGGTTGCTTGCCTGTTTGCGCAAATTGAAGTACTTTTCGAAAAAGTGGGCTGCTGTTGAGACATCAGTGACAGTTAAATTAACATGGTTTAACTTCATGAGTGGATTTCTCCTCATACCTGTAATAAATGAACTAAGGGTGGGGACTTGACGCGAATCACGATACCTCTCTCCTGGCGTTCTCAGGCTTCCCGCGCCTCCCAGATCTCCAGGAGATGTCCATCAGGGTCATGG
>JAFMRP010000070.1 GCA_017354095.1 Ktedonobacteraceae bacterium | reverse complement strand
TGACTGGCTCCTCGTCGTCTGCAGCGCGACCTCAATATCGTTGCGAATACGCGCGGAATCCAGCACAGGCAGCCCGCCAAGACGCGCCAGGCCGATACCGGGCGCGCCATGACACCAGGTTGCCATGACAGACGACGCATTCCCTCCAACCTCGTCAGGCCAGTTGCCGATCGCACTGAGAAACGCGCAATCCTCATAGAGCAGGGCTTCACGAGCTGCCGTTAGCAGCCCAGCATCCCGCGTGACTGTATACAGTCGTGCCAGGGCATAGGCAATCCCCGCTATACCATGCGCGTAGCCTGTCATATGCCTTCCCCCCAGCGTGGGCCAGGCCAGGCAGCCCGCCTGGGTCGCGGTTCGGGCCTGGAGCAGGCGTTGCGCGCAGAGCACGGCCAGCTCTAATACCTCCTGCTCCTGCTCTGCGTCGTAGAGCGCGAGCAGGCCCAGCATCGCGCCAGCTGATCCTCCCACCACATCTAGCACCCGGTCGCGCGCAATATATTCAGCTTTGATGAATCTCGCGGCCATCCTGGCGTTGGCCAGCAGTTCTGGCTCGCGCAGCAGATGGCTGCTGCGCGTGAGGGCGTAGACCATGGAACCCAGCCCTGCGGCTCCTCCTATCCCCATCTCTCTGCTCAATAACGCGCCATTGTTCTGCATCTGCCGGCGTATCGTCTGTATCGCGGCCAGCGCCAGGTTACGATAGCGAGCCTCGCCTGATGCTCTGGCCGCCGCGGCCAGGAATAGAACCACGCCACAGATTCCATCAAACAGGCTGTATCTCATGGGCTGAAGCTGGTAGTGCTGGGAGCGCAGTAGAAACCTGGTTGTCAGCCAGGTAACCCCTCCATCCTGTGTGTCAATCGCCTGCCGGCTCAAATCTTCGGCGATGCGCAAGGCCTCTTCTTGCAAGATGTGTGCCTCCGGCTCAGTCTCTTGCTCAGGTGCGACCAGTCTACGTGACGGTCCCACGCCGCTCACAGCACTCAACACACGCTCAATGTAATGAGACTGCCTGGCCAGATCCGCGTGGTTCAGCGATTGCAGCCGCTCTACCACCAGGTCAAACCCTGGCCTGTGTAAACCGTTGGCGATCTCCCCTTGAGTGTCGAGAATAAGCGTGTTGCTATCCGTGTAAGCGGTGAAAAAAGGAATGTCTCCCCGCAGTAGTGCCTCCTGCTCGCTTACATACGCCGGACGCCAGCGAGTGCGATTGCCTTTTTCCCATAAGTGATACTCTACAGGGATAAGATCCCATCCAAGCTGCTCTTCTAGTAAAGCACTGCGATCAACGCCAGCGCGCAGGCTCTCCGGCGCGAGCAGCTTTGGCAAAACAGCGCCGTAAGTCCAATCAGGCCGGTAGATAACGCGTGCTTGCTGCTGTCTGAATCGCTGTAATGGGCTATCCGGCCTCAGAAGCGTCTCCCGCTGCTCCATCAATAGCAGGTAGCAGCGTTGAAAGCCGGCTACAATATCGTCTCGATATGCCTCTATTCTGGACGACGCGCCTTCGTATGAGGGTGTGTTCAGGTGCTGGCGTACTTTCAATGCTCCATATTTCAGCGCGTGGCCTTCAATCTTCCGTGCCGCCCGCTCCGCTGTATTCCCACTTCCCAGCGTACTATGATCAGATACCTGCGCTGTGTTGAGAAATGATAGCCAGTTGCTGAGAAAACCTGTATTCAGCACGGAATACGCCCGTTCCTCTCCATCAGAACAGTATTCCTGCTCCTCTATGTTCAGGTGATCAGGGCACGCATACGCATGCAAGAGCAGACCAGCATCCACCAGCACAGGTTGCTCGCTGCTGGCGATTATCTGCTCATGCGTGCAATTCACCCCACCAAGTGCATAAACAAGGCAGAGCATCATACCGGCCCTCTGGTAGTAATGATGCAAAGCTTCTTGATCCTGGCAAGGCTCGTGCTCCACAAATTCCATCCAGCCATAGTGTTGACAATCGAGAACCGTCAACACTCTACAAGCAGGAGTAAGGCCTTGCTCGTTACACCATGAGAGCAGGTGATAGTAGCAAACTTCTAATCCGACGTTTCGGGGTTTGTAGACCAGCTTGTGACCTGAAGCAAAGGTCAGAGCCATGACTGTCCGCCGTCCGTTGTGCGCGTCCGAGAGCGCGGGTTGAATTGTTGTTACCGGTCCCGCAAGGCCAAATGTGTCTTGCAATATCTGCCGATCATCCTCCAGACGCTGCAAAAACTCGACACCCGCCTCAATCCACAGCTCGCAGGTCGTTTCCAGCAACTCGGCCAGCGCTGGATACCGGTGTGACAATGCTACCAATCCCCCTCGATACATTCGCTCGATGAAGCACTGGTAAAAGGTTCGTTCATCCACTGCTTGTTTGCTGCTCGCCTCTCTGTACGCGTCGGTAAACTCGCTATGCAGCGTCTGCACCGATAACGACACCAACATCTGCAGCAAATGGCGCTGCATGACCCCTTGCGCGCCTGTGGTCAGGCGTCCATACGCCGCGCCGGAGCACTCCCTATAACGCCGGTGAGCCTCCATCACAAATGGCGCCAGAATTTCCTCAAAAGGGCAGGGGGCGCCAGGATCAACGAAGTCCCACCGCACAGCACCTACGTCACCCGCTAGCGCCACCGCACTAGCATACAAATCACAGCGAGAGAGCAACACCGCAGTTTGCCTCCTCCCTTATCAATCATGCGGAGGGTCGGACCCGTAGGCCTGGCCCTCCATCACCGCTAATACGTCGTCGTCGTATAACTGGCGCTGGCGATCAACAAGCACGACACCATACCTCCACACGAAAGAATAGTGCAGGGCAGGCCACCCGTGATCTCCTGCAACTCCTCCTCAGACAGCTCCAGCCCCACTGGGCTTTCAGGCGCCTCACCATTCTCCTCAGACTTCCAGGCCTTGATGATCTCTTCAATACTCATATTGCTTACTCCTTCATGCTTGTTTTTCTTACCACCACAAAGCATCGCTTAATCAGCGGGAATAATGCCGCTGAGATGGAAAAGACAGGACAGATCAACGTAGAAGCAGGTGAAAGCCTCGCACGGCAGGCCCCCGCTTACCTCCTGTAACTCCTCCTCGGTCAGTTCCTCACCCACCGGACTCGCTGGCACACCTACATTTAGGCCTTCCTCCTCAGACTTCCATGCTTTGACAATCTCTTCAATACTCATGGTGAATATAATCCTCCCTTTCTTCTTATAGTTAGTAGCTACTCAATCACGGTCATAAATGGAAAACATTGCCAGGTTGTGTTGCACGAGAGGGCTGGGCAACATGGCATACCCCCGCTTACCTCCTGCAACTCCTCTTCGGTCAACTCCTCTCCCACTGGATTGGTGGGCGTACTATTCCCATCCTCCTCAGACTTCCAGGCCCGCACAATCTCTTCAATGCTCATGGCTCTCCCTTTCTCAACTGATGCGCCACCACATTACCCCATACAACTTGTAAGGCCAGCGGCCGGCTTCTCCCGCGAGAAGCCGGCCCCGCTCATCTACGCCTGAGTCAGCTTGACAAAACACGAAATGATGGGACACGGAAATCCCCCGCTCACCTCCCGCAACTCCTCCTCGGTCAGTTCCTCACCCACCGGATTGGCTGGAGCGCTGTTCTCTTCCTCTTCATCGGACTTCCAGGCTTTGACGATCTCTTCAATGCTCATAGTGATTGTTCCTTTCTGATGTCTGGTGGCAACATAACGATGCACCATAGCTATACCAATGCCTGAATATATATGACTACGGCCGGACGTACGTATGTACTATCATAGATGTATCCGTATTAGATGCCAGAGCAATCTCACTATACGGTCTTCCTGTGAAGGGAAAAACGTTCTGTCCAGACCGGAGTACCCATGTGTAGATATCTTCACTCATTTTGCAATTCTCCATTTGCAAGCTGGCTTTGGATCAATTGCGCATAATATCCATATTGCCCGATTAATTCCTCATGTGTGCCACGTTCGACTATCATGCCTTGATCCAGAACCAGGATGACATCAGCGTGACGAATGGTGCTCAAGCGGTGCGCGATGACAATCTGTGTGCAGGAGAGCCAGCGTAGATTCTGTTCAATTGTCTTCTCCGTCATCACATCCAACGCGCTGGTTGCCTCATCGAGCAGCAGCAGGGCTGGCTCATGTACCAGGGCACGCGCCAGAGCCAGCCGCTGGCGCTGTCCGCCTGAGAGGGCGTTGCCACTTTCAGCAACATGCGTCTCATAACCCATAGGCATACGCTCGATCTCATCATGGATCGCGGCCATACGCGCCGCCTTGACTACTAGCTCCAAACTGATATCTGCGTTGCCCAGTGCTATGTTGTCGCGAATGGTGCCACTAAAGATGCTGGAGTTCTGGATCACGACACCAAATTGCGACCGCACAGCCTCGTAATTCAGCCCGCGCAGCGCCAGGTCGTCATAGAACACTTCGCCCCGCGTGGGCAGGTAAAGACCCAGGAGCAGGCTGCCCAACGTGCTTTTGCCAGATCCTGTTCGCCCGACAATCGCTATCCTCTGGCCAGCCCGGATATCCACATTAATGTTGCGCAATACCTCGGGTGCGTTGGGATTATATTGAAATGAGACCTCTTCAAGCCGCACATTGCCTGCCAGGTGCGGCGGCAACCGGGTCCCCTGGCTATCCTGCTCAGGCTCGGCCTCGACAACATCACTGATTCGCTCCAGGTGTGAGTGGATCGATTGCAAGCTCTGGCCGCTGTTGATCAGTGTGCCCAGGGGCGTCAGGAAGGCGAGACCAAGGGCGTTCAGTGCCAGCATGGTTCCCACCTGCAACGTCCCGTCGATTACTTGCCATGTCCCGAACCACAGCAGGACCAGCGGGGCGGCTGCTCGCACTGTCGCCTGGATAGCATTCATTACGGTAGTAAGATAGTTACGCCGCACAGAGATATTCATCTGCTCAAAGAGCAGGTTCGACCAGCGCTCAAGCACCCGCTGGGCTGCTCCCATCGCTTTGAGCGTCGTTATGCCAACCAATGCTTCCGCCATGTAGCCCTGCGCTTTGCCCTGAGCCGTGAGCTCGCGGCGCGAAAGGTCGCGTACCAAACGTGTGGTACTAAGCAGCAGTGCTACCTGTAACAGGCCGGTGAGTAGCACTAGCAGGCTGAACATCCATGACTGCGATAGCAAAATGAAAAAGTAGACCAGCACGAAACTACCATCAAGTATAGTCGAGATTAACTGGTTACTGATCGTGTCACGAATAATCAGATTGCTATTCATCCGCGAGAGAATGTCGCCGCTTGAGCGCTGCTGGAAGAAATGCAGCGGCAGCGATAGCAGATGTTCGAAAAAATTGAGCATCATACGCATATCGATGCGCGTCTGCAAGTAGAGCAAGACGGATCCACGCAGCAGTGTTGCCACAAATTGCGCTAGCAGTAACAACAGCATACCCGCTCCCAATATCAGCAGCGCGTCACTCAGACGATGTGGCATAATCTGATCGACGACGACTTTCGTCAAAAAGGGAATAGCCAGCCCAAAGCCTTGCAGCAGCAGTGAGGCCGCCACGATTTGCAGAAAAGCTATCGGCGCATGCTTCACGTAATGAATGGCGTAGCCACGCAGCGTCATTTTCGCGCTGGCATTCTGGCACTCAAAATTGACTCCGGGCTCAAAGGTGATAACAACCCCGGTAAAACTGTTATGAAACTCTTCAGTGGTCATACTCCTGCGCCCAAAACCTGGATCTATCACATCGATACGCTTGGGCGACCAGTGCTCAACGACTAAAAAATGGTTAAAATTCCAATGCACAATGGCTGGCAGCGGGATGAAGCGAAAGTCCCTCTCCTCCACCGAGACAGCGCGCACACGCAAACCATAAGATCTCGCCGCTTTCACGATGGCGAGGGCGGAAAGACCATCGCGCCCAACGCCACACTTCTCACGCACCTCCGCGACACTGGTCTGGCGCCCATGATAGCTGAGGATCATCGCCAGGCAAGCCGCCCCACATTCCACTATGCCCATCTGGTTTTTTGCTGGCACCCGCTTTCTCAGTAATCCGACCGGCCATCCCCGTTTCTTTTCCTGCCGCGTTTCTAATGGTGGCTGACCCTGAGGCGAGGACAATCGAAACATGCGCTACTCCCCAATCAACATGCCAAATCCTGGCAACCATATCAGTACAATCACCCCGGCGATACACAATCCGAGTAACAGCCATAGCCAGAGAAATACCGGCGGTGCGATAACACGTGGCAAAACATCTTTCTCTCCGCCTCGACTATAGTATTCCAGCGCCTCGCTGCGATAAATCGAACGCCTGCCTTCACCCATAACGCTCTCCTTCATGAATGGCGCATCGGCATGTCCCCCGTGGCATCTCTCTCATCTGTCAAAATCTACACATAGTATGTCCAAAAAAATCTTCCCCTTGAATAGCATCTACTTGGCGAATCTTTATCAACCGCTTATCACATTACAAGCCTAAAAAAAATCCCCTGTGACACGTTTTGCTTCATAGATAGTTATTATGCCGGGGAGACAGATCGATGAAGAAACCTGCTCAGGTCAAGCCGAACCTGCTTCTGAAAAGGGAACGAGAATTGCGCGGATGGTCGCAGAAATATGTCGCTGAATGTATTGGTGCGGATCACTACTATCTCAGTCGTTGGGAACACGGTACAGCCTCACCCAGCCCCTATTATCGCCAGAAACTATGTACGCTCTTCGACAAAAACGCTGGTGAACTCGGACTACTGCCCCAGATTGCATCCGTGTCGGTACAAGAGGCTATCCCTGAGAAAAGCGAGGGCATTCATGATGCCGCTATTCCACCACTATCAATAGATAGAGCCAGCCTGGTCGGTCGTGATACCATGCTCTCCAGGCTGAAAGAACGACTGTGTTCAGGGAGCAGGGTTGCCGCTCTTAATGGTCTACCAGGTGCTGGTAAGACAACTCTGGCGGTTGCCCTGGCCCACGATGACTATATCGCTGATTACTTCTCTGATGGCATCCTCTGGGCTGGTCTGGGTCCACATCCCGGTGTTCTGGGGCACCTCAGCCGCTGGGGCAACCTGCTCGGTATCTCGCCCGCAGAAGCCAGGAGATTGACCAGTACTGAGGCCTGGATACGTTCCATTCGGGCCGCCATCGGCAGACGCCGCATGCTCCTGGTCATAGATGATATCTGGGAACTGCAAGAAGCCCTGGCTTTCAAAGTCGGAGGCCCCCACTGCTCCTATCTGATCACTACCCGATTCCCCTATATCACGACTCAGTGGACTGGCGAAGATGCCATCACCGTTCGTGAATTAAGCGAGGCCGATAGCATCGTGCTACTAGCCCGTCTGGTGCCTGAGCTGGTTGCCTTGCAACAGTCGGCTGTACAATCCCTGGTGCAATCCGTCGGAGGCCTCCCTCTGGCCCTGACTATTATAGGAAAATACTTGCGTGCTCACACCTATAGCGGACAGCCTCGCCGATTGCAAACAGCACTCGAAAAACTCAAAAGCGCCCGGGAACGCCTGCATATCAACATCCCACAGGCCCTTCTGGAGCGCTCCCCCTCCTTGCCAGACGATGCACCACTCTCACTGCAAACGATCATTCGCGTCAGCGATCAACAACTGGATGCACAGGCACAAAAGGCCTTGCGTGCTCTCTCTGTCTTTCCTCCCAAACCTAATACATTTTCAGAAGAAGCCGCTCTCGCCGTCTGCCAGGCGGGCGTTGAGGTTATCGACTCTCTCACCGACGTTGGCCTCCTGGAGAGTGGTGGCCCCTGTCGCTATACGTTCCATCAGGTAGTGGCCGATTATGCCAGAGAACATCTGCGAAATGAAGCCTCCTATCTCCCACTGGTGCGCTACATCATCCAGTATATAAAGAACCATGAGCAAGATTACAAACTGCTTGAACAGGAATGTGCCAATATTCTCGTCGTACTCAATATAGCATTTAACTATGTTCCCGCTGAGGCGGTACAGGGAACCAATATCTACGTCCGCTTTCTCATCGTTCGCGGATTATATGGACAGGCACAGACCATTCTCACACAAGCGGAAAAGATCGCCCGCACTCTGGATGATTCCCTGGAACTGGCCACTACGCTCATGAATCTGGGCAAAGTAGCTCAGCGCTTGGCGGACTACACCAGGGCGGAATCGTATCTTCGCGAGGGCCTGGCGCTGGCTCGTCAGAACGAGCATGCACAACTTATCTGCGATCTCCTGCTGTTGCTTGGCGGCGTGACCGCCTATCAGGGCAACCCACATCACGGAGCGGAATTGCTCCAGGAAGCTCTGGAACTGGCTCGCCAGGACGCGGATGCACAACATATATGTGCGCTCCTCAGATTGCTCGGTGCCTGCGAAAGTGACCAGGGAAATTATAGACAGGCGGAGTCCTCTCTCCAGGAAGCATTGACCCTGGCTCACCAGAACGAAGATCGCGAACAACTGATCGAGGTGCTGGTCAATCTCGGCGAAACGATGGCGCTCAGGGGCAATTATACGCTCGCGGAAGACTATTGGCAGCAAGCGCTTCAGATCGGTCGGAGTATTGGATACCGCCATGCGATGAACACGATCCTGGGGAATCTGGGCGCGATTGCGACAGAGCAAGGCCAGAATCATAAGGCTCAGCAGCATTTGAAAGAGGCTCTCTCCATTGCGCGTCAGATGGAGGACCCGGTCGCCATGACCACTCATCTCGCGAATCTGGGGGCTCTGGCCCTGGAACAAGATAAGTATGATCAGGCCGAAATCTATTTGCAAGAAGCCCTGACCCAGGTTCGCCTCTTACACTACCCCTGGCTTTACAGCGGAGTGCTCAACTATTGGGGCAGTTACCAGCTTGCCAGGCCAGAGCAAGATATAGAATTGGCTTCCGCGACTTTTCGTGAATCACTCGACATCGCTACCCAGGGAGGCTATCGCGAATGCCGCGCGGAAGCCCTTTATGGGCTGGCCAGAACTGCGCAGGCCCAGGGAAAAAATACCGAAGCCTATCAACGAGGACAGGAAAGCCTGGCCATCCTCGATGCTATTGGCAACCGCCTGGCCACCAGGGTTCGCCAATGGCTGCAAACCATGTTCTCCAATCATTGAAGAAACTGTTCAGAACAAGGCAGTGTAGCGAGCGGCTCTACTTGTTAATCAGTTGTTCCACGGATTTGCGGATATTAGCTGCTACCAGCATTTCCCAGGCACCAGCGCCGCGTGCTTCTTTGAGACGCTGAGCAATGAGCTCTCGTAAACGTTGCTCCAGGGTATCGCATTGCTTTTCCAGCAAAATTGCTGGAGCCGCTACCCAGATTTGCTGTTTGTCTGAGAGAGAACTGAGTAGTTGATTAATGGCATTCGCCAGCATTTCACGACGGCGGCGCACAAAATTCTCAAACTGATCCAATTCCCAATAACTGCTCTCTAATCCAGAGGCTGATGCAACCCTACACAACCCAGCACAACTATACACAAACCCGACACAACTATACACACCCTGGTATTCCGACTCTCAACGACGCTGGAGCGGCTGGCCTTCGGTCCAGGTGGTTGGGAGTATCCGACACAGCCGCTCCAGAGAGCCGGTTGAGGAGCGCTATACGCTGAGACCAGAAATGAGCGTTTTTGCGAAAACTCGTACCGAAAAGCTCCACAAAGTTCCACAGCCCCTTCCCAGGCCGATCCAAAGCTCCACAGAAGTTCCACCAAGCTCCACGCAAGCTCCACAAGTTCCACAGCCGCTCCAGAAGCCGATTGATGGACATTTCACATTGATGGAAATACATGGAGATTGATGTGCGTGCATGGCCATCGAGGGATGCAGATACAAGGTGAGAGTGACGGGAGGTCAAGGGGGATTTACCAGAGGCGTAATGGAGCGTTTTGTGCATAGAGACCTCCACGGAAAAGTGCTGCGTTATTAGCATTGGTCCATGAACAACTTACTGTAATGCACATATTACTATAAAGGTAGTATAGCATCATTTTTGGTAATTTTCAAGTTAATTTACTTATTAAGCATAAATCCGTATATGATAATGTATCTAATTATTTAATTCGGCTTTTAAAGAGGATGGCGTATCAAAAAGTGAAATGCATACGCTAAGAAGCATGTGGAGAACAGATCTTGAAGTCGCGAAATTGACGGAGAGACCATAGACCCACTGATCTCATGAGAAATCCAACAGGCGAAAACTGTTTATGCTCGGAGCCTTCGTATTCGCACATTTCTGGTGCTCAGACCCCTACAACGTGCTGGGAGAAGCGCACCGGTCAACCCACGTGTTCTTTACAGCAAGAGGATGCTGCGCGTTGGCAACAACTCCAATCGGTCAATCAGACAATTCTGTTTGAACACGGTCTTCGCGCAAGACCGTCACGAGTTTCTGGGCACCGTTGATCAACGGTTGAACGGTCGATGACATCTATAGCTACCTCCACTCCTCCTGAGATGTTGCCAGATCGATATAAACTTGCCAGCCTGCCTTATCTACCATCCCACCCCTTCCCGTGGTTCGTGTGCTACACGTGGATCAGCGGGCGGCGGGTCCAGCCTTGTCTGGTACGCCTCGCCCGTTTCGCTCGCTCGCTGCATCTCGTCGTAGATTTCGAGGATGACGCGTTTGGTGCGGTATTCGCCGAGCTGCTTCTCTTCCTTCTCTTTCCAGACCCTGAAGGTGTCCATAATGTAGCCCACATCGTCACGAGCAATACCATACAAATGAAAATAGGCGGCGTCAAGCTCGCAGCGCAGCAGGAAACGCCGCTCTTCGTCCCAGCGGAAGGGCGGCCCCTGGTAGCCGCAATCGTGGGCAAAGGCTTCGAGATCCCAGGCGGTGTAGGTGAGTTCGAGAGCACGGGGGAGTATCCAGTCACCAAGGGTGAGGGCGGGGTCCCAATTGCAGGAAGTGGTGTATGTGGTTGGGGGAAGGACGGGGAGTTGTTTGAGGATGAAGAAAGTCATATGTGTTCCGCCGAGTTTCTGCCTCGCAACGTAGTCGAACGAGAATGAAGATAAAGAGGCCGCCAGGAATACTAGCTCACGCTTGTATATGGAATCAACCAGAGCAATCGGGAGGGTATGTC
>JAFMRP010000554.1 GCA_017354095.1 Ktedonobacteraceae bacterium | reverse complement strand
TCAAACGGGGGAATGTCCGGCGTGGTACGAGCAGGCGCAAGAGGATGCGAGCCGGGAGGGGCAGCGTCCCGAAGAGGAAGAAGCAGCGATCGCCCGCCTGATGGCCCTGGTGAATGCCTACCATCATGAAGATCATCCCTACACGCGGCTCTCAGCCCTTCTGGACACATTTTATGAAGGGCGGGAAGATTCCGCCGAAGGCTGGCGTATCATGGTGCATTGTATCCACCCTGGATACTATCGTCTATGTTCCGCTTGCGGATATGAAGCGCATACCTGGAATCAACAAACACGCACTCACAAGCTTTCGCGCGCTCAGGCTGAAATGCAGGCGTTCACCGTGTTCCTGAAGCAGCTCTGGCAGCAATCCCATAGCACGTCACCATAACCTTTTCCTGTCCTCAGGTTCCCAAGAGTCACCCAGGTAGCCGCCAACTCAGGAGTTTCCTCCGATTACCAGTGCCTCTCCAGCCCACTCTCGCCGTCTCCCTGTTTTCTTTCCTGGCCACCTTCCGGTTATTGCTTGACTGTTTGTGTTATACTACCCGTGTTTTGTGAATACTTGCTTGATCTTTGATCTCATCAGCAAGGCAGTGTTGCCCGCTGTGCCTGTGAGATGCTCCAGGAAAGGGCATGCTTAGGCGGCATCATCAGTACCACTGCTATTGGAGCTGGTCTTGATGAACAGTCTACCGTCGCTGACTGGTGTGGTTGAGCCATTGCTCCCGAACGTCAGTCCTGCCATTGTCCTCGTAGACACTCCCCAGATGGTAACGTCCTTCGTAGGTCAACCTGCTTTCTCTTCTGCGGTTAGGGCTCGCTCGCACAGAGAGTCCTAAACAGAGGAAGAGAAGTATCGTGGGCTCTCGTATGCTGCTCGTCGGGCTGGTCCCGGCAACGCATAGCGCACACGTTTGAACCCGGCATCGTCCCTGTAACCCGTACATTTCCCTACAAGGGTGTGATCGCCCGAGCAATAAGGTGATGGGAGCACATCGAAAAAGCATCATCAGAGAAGTCATCGAGCGTTTTGACACAAAAATGGCCATTGGAGCAAGCCGACGCGCTGCCAAGCAGGCATTACGCAGGGCTGGCCAGCGGGTCTGGACACATTCCACTGGCAAAATCCATGCGTTCAAAACCCGCTCGGACTACCAGGAGCATACGGTACGCTTTGTGAAATGGGCACGCACGGAGCATCATATCATCAGCCTGGCGCAGCTGGATCCTCGTGCGGAGGAGCTGGCGAGTACGTATCTGGCACAGCGCCTGGCAGAGGGGAAAAGTCCCTATACGCTGCAAGCCGAACGGGCGGCGTTGCGCCTCTTTTTCGATGACCGGGCACTCGCCGAATCAGTCGCCATTCCCAAACGAGCCAGAGACAAGATCACCAGGTCACGCGGGACGAAACAACACGATCGCTACTTCCAGCCGGCGAACTGGCCGGGGCTCGTCAGTTTCGCGCAGGCGACAGGACTCCGACGCCATGAGTTGCGGGCGCTGCGCGTTGGGGATGTCTTGCAGGATCACGGGGCCCACATGTGGGTGCATGTGGGCAATGGCAAAGGGGGACTCTCGCGGGATGTACCAGTCCTGGCCGGCAGGGAGGCAGCGGTGCTGACGCTGGCGGCTGGACGCAACCCCGACTCGCTCGTGTTTGAGCGTATCCCCAAGCATATGGATGTCCACAGTTATCGGCGTGGCTATGCCCAGGCGCTCTACCAGCAGTATGCACCTGGACGAGGGTTACCCCCAGCGGCGGGCCGACTACGGCGGAGTGATTACGATCGCGATGCAGCGGAACGTGTGACGTGGGCGCTGGGGCATCGGCGCGTTGATGTGGTGCTGAGGCATTATTTGAGGTAGCCCTGCAAATGGTACAACCATCTCATCTGCCCCCGCCCTTCGACAGGTTTACTCCGTCCAGCCAGGATGGCCTTTACTCTATTCGCAATAGCAGATGAGTACGCCTGCTCAGCGCAGAGATCAAGCAACTGCTTGCGTGGCTCGCTCAGCAGCAGTGAGCGCAAGGTGAAGCATGCCAGCGGGAGGTTTATGCACGTTCCTCTGGCACGCCTGTCCAGTACTGCTTGATGTGGTTGGGTGAAAGGGTTGACTTAGCCTGGTGACTGCTCGTGAGATTGGGAACTAATGCATAGACGTGCCGGTCCTGCCAGTAGGTGACCGACCAGCCAGGAACCTGCTGTTCGATGGCCACTGCTTCCCGTTCTAGTTCGCTCATCATGGCTTCTGGATGCTCCCGCCGATAGGCAGACAGGGCCGACACGACGATCGCAACCTCCTCCCAATTCATGGTGACCTCCTTTGACGCTCACAAGCAACGATCAAAGCAGCGGGTGCGCGTTCTTAAAAAAGAGTGCGTATGTGATGCGAGGGTCGGGAGAATTCGTCTACGGCTTCCGAGGAGGCTGCACCGCACGCGCTATACGATAACGATGCTTCCAGAGAAGGAAACAGGAAATAGGTAGTACGTTTCAGCAGTGACCGCCCGGCCATAGGTACCGATCGAGAACCGATACCGCCGTGTATCATTGCACACCCTAGCATTTAGGGCCAGGGCACCAGATACAGGGCGAGAGACGTCTTTACATATGCTGGGTGGGGAAAAGATAGCCGCCCCCTCTTTTGAGCCTCTTTCCTGCACTGGCACATGCTGCACCTCTTACTGGTGGCGGTGTCGCTGGTGAGGGTTATGTTTCTGGATAGTCTCCTTTCACGTCGGTCACCGTGCGTGAGTGCAAGGCAGAGGTGAGTGCTCTCAAGAGTTCGTCAATATCGAAGGGTTTATAGACGACCTGGATATTTTTGGCGACCAGGTACCCTTCCATCTCGCGGGTGGCATCGATAGCAGCGGTACACACCACCACCGGAATGCGGGCGGTGGACGGTTGCATTTTGAGCATCTGTAACATCTGCCAGCCCGTTTTTTCGTCTCCAAAGATCAGATCTAATATGATGATATCGGGATGGAACGGTTCCACCTCGCTGGCCTTGACGAGAGGAAACGAGGAGAGGCACACCTCATAGCCTTCGTCTTCCAGGAGTAGGCGGAACATGTCGAGCAGATCCTGGGTATCATTAACCACTAACACGCGGATAGCCATCTGCAATCTCCTGAAACAGAAGAGACCTGGTATGTTCACTCATCAGGTCAGAAAAGACCATGGTAACGTGCCAGGTGTCCGTTCAGGATACAGCTCACCAACCCTGCTAGTTGCATCATCGCCATCCGAACACCCGACACGAGAGAACAGACGCCTCGGAGCAAGAAAGTGGGTAACGTTTCTGGGAACGGAAGAACGTATATGCGGTGCGCTGGCCGGGAGAAGTCGTCCACAAATTTCCCGAGGAGGCCGCACCGCATATGCCATATGATCAAGATGCTCGCAGGCAAGCAAACAGGTAGCAGGGAGTACTTTTGAGAGAAACAGTGAGTGCTCGGGCGGTGGGTACCAATTGAGAAGGGCTGATACCACAGTGCACCATTGCCTACTAGAGCACTCACTGATATGGTAAGACGTGCCAGGAGAAAACGTAGATCTTTGAGGTGAACTTGCACGTACACGCCTCACATCTATCGTATCGTGTGTGAGGGTTGCCCTGCAAGCGCGACAGTGAGGCATACCCGAAGGCATTGCCAGCAAAAGAAAGCGCCAGAGAGAAGGCTGCTTCTCCCCTCTGGCATGAGAAGTCGAGACGGAGAGTACGGGTTCCTTGGTGCAGCAGGAGCGATGCCAACGGGCAGGAACACTGGACGCCTCATATTCCTGCCCGCCCATGCAATTGAGCACTTGGCCCACTTTGAGTATACTGTTTGCCCACAAACACAAGCAGGGAGCGGGCCCACGCAGACCCTGCTCCCTGCTCCTCACTCAAGAGGAGGACTCATACCTACGTTCAGTATACGCAAGCGCTAAAGCGTCAGAACGCTTCCACTCCACGATGTTAATGTCTGCTTATATGGATGGGCACCCAGCAGTTGCACTACGTTCTTCGTAACGAAACGCGAGAAAGCCGCTTTTTGCTGTCGTTATGCATTGACATATCGCAAATCTTTGGGTATACTTGCAAAGGTTCGTGTAATAGATCATTGGTGATTTGATTGGAGAAAATGATGCTCAATACGTATCGGATACTACTACAACAGATACCACAACATCGTTAGGTTGTCACTGTTGCTGCGTATTGCCGGTGGGCGAAAGTGTTTCGCCGCCATTCCCCGCTACTGCCGCTGAGGCGTTTTTCTTTCTGCAGTAGGGCGGGGCCGCTCAACAGTGTGCGACGCTGTGTGAGGGCCCGCTCGATGTCCTTCCCTTCTCTTCAGAGCAAAATTGGTATTTTGCTGCCTTTGTGCCCTCGAATCCTCCTGCCTGCAAGGGCTGATCACGATCTCTTTTGTACAAGTCGCAACGGGCTGAAAGCGTTGGGACCAGTATGTGTAGGGCGTTGTCCAGC
>JAFMRP010000553.1 GCA_017354095.1 Ktedonobacteraceae bacterium | reverse complement strand
TTCAAACGCGAAGTACTCCTGCAACAGGTCTGGGGCGATAGCTATGACGGCTTCGACCGCACCATCGACAATCATGTGACGCGCCTGCGCAAAAAACTGGGCCCGCTGGGCGAGAAAATCGAGACGGTCTGGGGCGTTGGCTATCGTTTTAAGGCCAATTGATGTACGATTTTTTGTTCTGGTTCTTGTGTTATGGCTGCCAGGATGCGCGCCGCATGCGCCCGGCAACCCACTGCTCCTGCCGCTGCCGCTGCTGCAAATCAACGTCTTGCACATAATGGGCAACAATATCGGCAAGCGTCTGGGAGTGGAGCGCCTCGCGCCAGGCTTGTTCCGCACGCGCCATCGCCACGTGGATACCACAAGGCCTGCGATAGGCCTGCGGCCCACGAGCCAGGGGACCTCGCTGGCGGATCTCTGTACAACGAAACAGCGGCTCGCGCCCATCGATTGCTTCCACGATCTCCAGCAGCGTAATCTCCTCTGGCGAACGCATCAACCGATAGCCGCCCCTGGGCCCGGGAACCGATTCAATGATGCGAGCATTCGTCAAGGCCTGCAGATGCTTGGAGAGGTAGGTCTCTGACAGCCCATGCAGCTCGGCCAGTGACCTGGTCGGCAAGGTTGCCCCAGGCGGCAGCCCCGCCAGCACGCTGGCGCAATGAAGCCCCCACTCCACTCCTTCACTCAACTTCATAACAATATCTCTCTCCTCTCCCGCTTGCTCACAAAATCGAATAATAACTGGCTAACGATCAAAAAAATCATCACGGTTTACAAGCAACGAATGAAACCCCGTAGACTGACGCTGTCGCCCACTGGCCCAACTGATCCCCAGTGCAGTAACTCGCTTGAGCGAGAGCCCGTAGGCTCCTCACCGAACCCGGCACGCTATTCCTCTCCTCCCTCCTGCCCACGGGAAATGTAGGGCCCTCCGCAAGGGAGGGCCGGCTCGCACCCCACCAATTCCTTGCCCTTCGCTCTTATACCGCTTACGAATATATAATCTGGACACATTTTATCCAGGATAGTATAGCTTCTGACTGTTCCAATTGCAACCAGCAGGAAGGAAGATATAGCATCGAAACAGACCCCTAAAAAACTCATCCTTATTCGTTCTTATTAATGCGCACGAAGAATGTCTAAGGTATACCTCAGGCACATTGGAACTGTAGATGCATTCCATGGGAGGTTACACATTGGCTACGACAACCATCAAAAGAGTTTTCAACAATTGTTCTACCCCAATGACCATTACTGTCCGGAGTCATGAGAGGTCGTCCGATCCGGTCCTGACCATTACTCAGTATGAGCGGGCTGACTGCAACATGACAATTCCATGGTGTGACTCTCAAAGTGACTTTAACAATAACCACTTTATCACTGTCACGGTTACCACTCTCACCGGCCCCACATACTTTGTCTGGCAGACGAAAAAAAGCGATGGAGATCACATCCGCTGCTCAACGACGGGCTATCAATCGCCAGGAGCCCATATTGCTTACTACTCCAATGTAGAGGGTGATCGGTGCCTGATCGTCACTGAGAATGGACTTGCACTAATGCCCTTTGGAGATGCGGTTGAGATTCCCAATTTTCCGTCGAGTCTGCATGATCAGCATATGGCCTGGCACCACAATCCACCCAACGATGGCGGGCGGCAGATTCCACAGGGACAGCCAGGTTCCGGCCTTGAGTTTCTCACGTTCCACTGCAATTTCCTCTGGCAATTTGAAACATGGTATAACCAGCAATCTTTTGCCAACTCCAATCTCACTGCTCCATGGATACAAATGCCACCTGAGTTTCGTACCGCCGAAGACGGCCCTGGACGCATGAATGACGAACAGAGATTTCTAAACAACCCGTTAAGCTGGGGCAGTACAGAGGACGCGTTTGGCATATGGGTCGAAAATGGCATTCATAGCTGGTTGCATACAATCGCAGTCCCACAGGTCTATGGCGATCCTCTTATGCATGATTTTATGGACGCGTCAAAAAGCTACTACTTCTATAAACTGCATGGGTTAATTAATCGCTGGTGGATTACCTGGCAAAAGGCGTTTTTCCCGGGCAGGATGAACCAGCGCTGTCAAACTATCCCACAATTAGATGCATTTTTTGTTTCACAAACGATACCGACGACGGTAACCGCAGGACAGACGTTCCCGGTATCGATTCGGATGCAGAATTACGGAGCCGCAACCTGGACGTCAGGGGGAAGCAATCCATTCCGCCTGGGATCACAAAATCCCCAGGATAACACCATCTGGGGTCTCGGGCGTGTTGCACTCCCAACATCCGTTCCGCATCGTTCTTTTGTCGATTTTAACTTTACGGCAACCGCCCCGCGAACAAATGGGAACTATCATATGCAATGGCAAATGCTCCAGGAACTGGTCAGCTGGTTTGGGACAAAAACGACAGACGTTGTCATCTCCGTCGTCGGTGGCAAAACAAAGGAAGGCAAGGATGTCAAGGACGACAAAGATGACGACAAACTCATGAAAGAAAACGATAAGCTTATGAAAGAAAAAGATGATGATTTTCTTCTGCCACCAGATCAGCCTGACCTGGACGAAAAGAATCTTCAGGCAACAGAGAACGGAGCAGAACAAAGCGATGCCGATGGCAAAACGTTTATTACCGCTGATGAACGACCTCCTGTTGGACAACAGGCGTTACATCAGCCAGATGAGGATGCATAATTGATGCTTGTTATTGCTGCTCATCATGGAGACCCCGTTGCACAGACGCTTCTTGAGAGATGGTCAGCACATGGTGCATGTCTCCTGACATGCACCGACCTCTCCCGACCTGGCTGGAGCTACGATCCTGCATCTCCTGAACAGGCAATAGCCGTCATTGACGGTCGAGAAGTAGTGACAGGTCAGATTACGGGTGTGCTCAATCGCCTGGTAAGGATCTCGCCCCATGAAATCACCTGGATGAGACGAGAAGATCGAGAGTATGCTGCAAACGAAATGAACGCCTTTTTGCTAGCCTGGCTTTCACAATTATCCTGCCCTGTTCTCAATCGTCCTCGCGCAGCCTGTCTGGCCGGGCCACAATGGCGGCTGGAACGTTGGATTATGCTGGCAACGCGGGTCGGAATCTCAGTACATCCGCTGATAAGACACACAAAAAATATGCAAGCAATCAATGAAGGTTTACAGGTTGATCGAGAGTTCACTACCATTACCATTGTCGGCGAAAATTGGTATGGAGACGCGCACCCAACGCTTGCAATGAAAGCCTGTCAACTGGCAAAGGCAACGCAGGCACAGCTACTCACGATATATTTCAGTGGCCCTGAATCCAACGCCTGCTTACTCAAGGTTGACTCTCGACCGGATATTACCCTGAACGCTGAGATTCAGAACATGGTTCTGACATACCTCTGCCCAAGAAAAGCAGGTGCAACATGATTATCCTGTGGGGCCTTCCAGGGGATGACCCGCTTACCATGGTGCATGGTGCATTGCTACGTCGCGGTGCCCCGGTCCTGTTTATCGATCAACGGAAAATATTGCAAACTCAGGTAGAACTGCGCGTAGGGGAAAATAATAGCGCGGATGTTGCAGGCTATATAAATGTACATGGTCAGCGTACTTCACTGGAGGCGATTTCGGCTGCCTACTTACGACCTTACAGTGTACGCCAATTGCCAGCGATAGCACAGGCAGATCCTCGCAGCTATGCATGGAAGCATGCCAGCATGGTTTCTGATCTCCTGTCCTCCTGGATTGATCTCACTCCCGCCCGCGTTGTCAATCGGCCAGAAGCTATGGCAACCAACAGTTCTAAACCTTATCAAGCCACATGGATTCAATCTGCCGGTTTTGCTGTACCTGAGACCATTATGACAACCGATCCGCAAAAAGCATACGCCTTCTGGCAGAAGCATAAAAAGATCATTTATAAATCGATCAGTGGTGTCAGAAGCATTGTCTCGCGGCTGAGTGAAGATCAGCGAGAACGCCTGGAGCATGTGAGATGGTGTCCTACACAATTTCAGCAATACATTCCTGGTATAGAATACCGTGTACACGTGGTAGGACCAGAAATCTTTGCGTGCCGCATCATATCGCAGGCAGATGATTATCGCTATGCAACCCGAAAACAGGAAACGGTAATGATGGAGGCATGCACCATACCCGAAGAGATCGCAACGCGGTGCCAGCGTCTTGCCCATGATCTTGGCTTACTGGTCGCAGGTCTGGATCTTCGTTGTACACCCCAGGGAACGTGGTATTGTTTCGAGGCGAATCCATCCCCTGGCTTCGTCTACTTTGAACGTGCCACAGGGCTCCCCATCGCCGATGCCATCGCACGCCTCCTGATGATGGGGGCTGATTCTGGATGACCATCACATGACCGGTGGGGGACGCGGCTCGCTGCCCCCCCACCAGCCTACTCCTCCTACTCCCCGTAGGGCACCCACACATTCTTGACCTGCACCGCCTCGCGCAGAAAT